>CAUYTW010000077.1 GCA_963575715.1 Gammaproteobacteria bacterium
ATTCTGAAAACCGCCCGCTTTCCTCCCTGCCCGGCTAAAGCCGGGGTGGCTCTCTTGCGGGCATTTGGTGACTAATGACGCATGATATCGTAATTTAATGCAATTTCAATCCTTTCCGGTAATTCAATGGCTTCTTTATAATCCAGAAAGGCGATCTGTTTTACTTGAATGAACCAGGCGCTTCGATGCGAAGTGCCCACGAAAAATGCCAACAAAATTTTTAACTTTTAATCAAGTGATTGATCTAGACGGTTATAGACATAACGTGGGAATTATCCTGGCGAACCGGGAAGGCATGGTATTGTGGGCGCGGCGCATTGGGCAGGATGCCTGGCAATTCCCACAAGGCGGTATTCGGGAATATGAAACCACTGAGCAAGCAATGTTTCGTGAGCTTGCGGAAGAAATTGGCCTTCAGCCTGGTGACGTAATGGTAAGGGGATGCACGCGTGGCTGGCTGCGCTATCGATTGCCGCGGCGCTATATCCGTCACAATAGTGAGCCGGTGTGTGTTGGCCAGAAGCAGGTGTGGTTCTTGTTGAGCTTGATCGGTTCAGATAGCAAGGTCTGTCTGAACCTTTCCGAACGACCAGAGTTCGACCGTTGGCGCTGGGTTGACTACTGGCGACCACTACAGGAGGTCGTTTCTTTTAAGCGGGGGGTTTATGAATGCGCGTTACGAGAACTCGCCCCGCTGGTGATCGCCAGTTCCAGCCGCCATCCGCCTCTGGCGGAGCAGCGGCGCGCACGACGCGTTGCCTCTCCTTGAAAGGATGGTATAAAAATAGACTTAATTAAATCAATACACTAAAATACCGAAATTCTTATATACGCAATTATGGATTGTTACGGCAAATCAAACCATTCTCGTGGCCCCTTGCAGCCTCCCGTGCCATGCTCAACTTGTTACGGCGTATTGTCCAAGAGGTCAATATTGCCGGCGACCTGGATGAATCCCTAGCCATCATTGTCTCTCGCGTTCGCGAGGCAATGGGAGCCGATGTTTGTTCCGTTTATTTAACTGACCATCAGGACGGCTCACAAGTTCTGATGGCGACCGATGGCCTTAATCCCAGGGCGGTACATCGGGCGCGGTTGGCACCGGGTCAAGGCGTGGTCACCCTGGTTGCCGAACGGGCGGAGCCAGTAAACCTGGATCACGCATCCAGTCACCCCAGATTCCTGCTGCTGCCAGAAACCGACGAAGAACCTTATCAGTCATTCCTCGGGGTTCCCATCATCAATCACCGCAAAGTAATGGGTGTTTTGGTTACCCAGCGACGTCCGGCGCACCGTTACGATGATGATCAGGTAGCCTTTCAGGTCACCGCCGCTGCGGCCTTGGCCGGAGCCATTGCCCATGCCGAAGCCAGCGGTGGCATCACCGCCTTGCGGGGAGAAAAATTGCAAGCCAATCGGCGTTTTGAGGGCCTGGCGGGCGCTCCGGGAGTCGTGATTGGTAAAACATTGGTAATTAATCAACAAATTGATTTTGAAATGGTTCCGGATCGATGCGTGGAAGATCCACAGGCCGAGATTGCAACTTTTCTCGCTGCCGTCGAAGCGGTTGAGGCGGATATTAGAGAACTGGGTCATGGCTTGAGCCAGGCATTGTCCACCGATGAAAGCACGCTGTTTGACGCCTATCTGTTGATGCTGGGCAGCGACAGTTTGGTGGGCAAAGCCGTGGAATATATCCAGGCCGGCAATTGGGCACCTGGATCGCTACGTCAGACCGTTCTTGAGCATGTGCGAATTTTTCGGGCCATGGAAGACCCCTTACTACGGGAACGAGCCAGCGATATTACCGATCTGGGACGGCGGATCATGGTACGGTTACAAGAAAAAAATCGCCGCTCCTTTCACTATCCACGACGTACCATTCTTGTAGCAGAAGAGGTTTCGGCCACCATGATCGCCGAGGTTCCCCTGGGTCGATTGGCGGCGGTGATCTCGGTGCATGGCTCGCGTTATTCTCACGCCGCGATCCTGGCCCGGGCATTGAATGTACCAGCAGTGATGGGGCTTGCGGATCTTCCCATTACCCATATTGATAATCGGGAAGCGGTGGTGGATGGCTATCGTGGCCACATTTACCTTGACCCATCACCGACGATCAGGGCGGAATTCATGCGCCTGGCTCGGGAGGAAGCAAAATTCACCGAGGGACTTGCAGAATTGCGGGAGTTGCCAGCCGAAACCTCCGATGGTCATCAGGTTGCTCTTTACGCAAACATTGGCCTAATTGCCGACATTGAGTCAGCACGCAACAGCGGCGCAGAGGGGGTAGGACTTTATCGTACCGAGATCCCGTTCATGATTCGTGATCATTTTCCTGGCGAGGAGGAGCAAGCCTATATGTTTCGGCAGGTTCTTCGTGCCTTTGCTCCACAACCCGTAACCATGCGTACACTGGATGTAGGGGGCGACAAATCATTACCCTATTTTCCTATTCAGGAAGCCAATCCATTCCTGGGCTGGCGAGGAATTCGCATCACCCTGGATCATCCTGAAATTTTTTTGACTCATTTGCGTGCGATGGTGCGCGCGAGCGAAGGTCTGGATAATCTTCAGATCCTACTCCCTATGGTCTACTGCGTGACCGAGGTCGAGGAAACCTTGTCTTTGTTACGACGTGCTTATTCGGAATTACGGGAGGAAGGAAGAAAGGTAGTAATGCCGAAAATCGGCGTCATGATCGAAATACCGGCAGCGGCTTACCAAATTAGGGCCTTTGCCCAGCGCGTGGATTTTCTGTCGGTGGGCACAAATGATCTTACCCAGTACCTACTTGCAGTGGATCGCAATAACGAGCGCGTCGCGGAAATCTATAATCACCTTCATCCAGCCGTTTTGCGTGTCTTACTCCAGATTACCGATGCGGCGCGCGAATGTCGGATGCCAATCGGAGTGTGCGGGGAGATGGCCGGCGATCCGATGCTGGCACTGCTGCTCGTGGGAATGGGAATGGATAATCTAAGTATGAACGCGGGGTGTGTGCCCCGCGTTAAGAGCAGTATCCGTCACTTTAGTTTTAAACGTATACGTGAATTGCTGGAAAAAGTCTTGAGTTTCGAGGATTGTTCCCTGGCGCGAGTCTATTTGGACAGTATTCTGGATCAAGAGGGACTGGGTAATTTAGTACGCCCTGGATGACTGGCTTAATGTTTCAATCCACGTCCGACCTCATCTGCCGAATGACAAAGCCATCGACAGGTTGAGGTCGGTGGATTGCCTTCCCGTAAACGAGGAGGCAAAAAGATAACGATACTTACGCATCGTTGTCTAAATTTAACTAATCCCCCTGAAGAGGGTGGTCTCAAACCAGCAAGGAAATTTGATGAGTTTTTACTTTTTTAGCAGCACCACGCGCCGCGCCGTTATCCTCCGGAACGAATTGTCCGCAACCATTGCAATCGCTACAGTCGCTGGTTTGAATTCGATCCAGCGCCTGTACCAGACTTACCGTGCTCCGTCGACAAGCGACAAAGGGTAGACCATGATCCTTTGCCATCTGTTTGAAATTACGGGCAACGTTATGGCCAATGAAATCAGTGAACAATACCATTAATCGTGCTTTACCCAAAGCTCCTGCCATTTTGCGTTGTGCCCCGGGATTGCGTCCGGCGATGTGCATAGCATCGTTATAACCACGATCTTTCAAAAGCTGTTCAATGTTGCCCAAACGATCTGCGCCTACAAGAATGACCATTCCCGCCTCCAAAAAATTTGTTGAGTATTTTACTTTCGTGATGATATAAATTCCTATTTTTATTGTCAACATTTATCCTAACAAGATTCTTAATAAAATGATCCTCAAGAATTTTTTCACGCCTCGCTGGTGGCGCGCTGCTCCTAAAATCCGTGATCAAGCCTTAGAAGATGTTGCTAATGACCACGAACTATTGCTTCGGATGACGAACCGTACCGCTACTCCGGAGTTACGAATCCTGTCCATCGAACGGATTACTGATCTCGTCACACTAGATGGCATGGCGCGCACCGACACTGATCCGCAGGTTCGGGAGCGTGCGCTTGGCCGTTTACAGGACGTGTTAAGCGGTACCGTTGATGGACCTTCCCTGGCGGAACGCCTTGTCTGGATTAAAGAAGTATCTGATCCTGTCCTGCTTGCTCATCTTGCCGGCCACGGGGTGGAATCAAGCCTGCGTAGTGCTGTCCTTGAGCGCATTGACGAAGATGAAGTGCTTGCTGCATCAGCGGTTGCGGACCTAGACGCCCGTGTGCGAGCACTGGCGGCCTTCCGATTGCAGGATCGTACTCTCTTGGAAAGAGTCGCCAAGCTGGCGCGCAATCGTGACAAGAGAGTGTACCGCGTGGCTCAAGAGCGATTGGCTACGATTATCGAAGAGGAAGAACGGCCGCGTCGGCAACGCCTAATCCGCATGGAATTTTGTGCGGATGCTGAGGCATTGGCGCGGCGTGGTCACTGGCGTGACGCCACCACTCCCTTGGAGCGTCTAGAGGATCGCTGGGCCACCGCCGAGGGCGTGGCAGATCCCGATCTGGCCGAGCGTTTTGCGGCAGCGGTGGCAATCATTCGGCGTGGTTTGGCGGAAGAAGGACAACGTCAACGCGAACAGACCCGCGCCGAGGAAAGCGTTGCCACACTGCGCGCTGAAAAAAAATCCCTTTGCATGGCGCTGGAGAACCTGGCCGCAGATTTGGCGGGCCGTATTCGACTTGAATCCGAAGACATCGCTATGGCGCGGAGCCTACTCCGCACGATTGAAAATGGCTGGACCCAGGGAGGCAAATTGCCACCTGCGGAGGACTCTCAGTTCAATGCCCGTTTCCAGGCGGCGCGGAGCCTGATTGATGTTCATTTTGGTGACTTGCTACGCCATGCCGAACAGCTCGCCGCCGCTGTTACCCAATGCGAGCGTATTGAACAATTATTGGTGATGAAACAAGCAGTGGAGGAAAGTACGCTTGATAAATGGAATCGGGAGTGGCAAGCGTTAGGGATAAACAGCGACAGTGGCGAATTTGAAGAAAAAGCACTGACGCACAGATTCCAGGAAGTCATGCGCCAGCTACGCGAGCTGGGCCGCATTGAACATGAACGTCGTGAACATTGCCACACCCAAGCTACGGCGTTGCTGATAGAGCTAGAACAAGCTTTAGAAGAGGGAAAACTAAAGGTTGCCACGGGTATCTTGACCAATGCTCAAACGGCCATTGAAGGGATGGTGGCTGACGTGCGTGCTGCGGCGTTAAAACCACGCCTTGAAAAATGTGCTACCACTGTTCGTCAACTACAAGAGTGGCAACGCTGGGCTAATGCCCGTGAATATGATCGATTATGCACCGAAATGGAAGCCCTGGTAGGCATTGAGGAAACGCCAGAGCGGCTGGCGGTCCGGATCCGCGAAATGCGCGATGCCTGGAATCACTTGGGGCCACCAGAACGTGAAGCCGCCAGCCTAGAAGGGCGCTTCAACTCTGCTTGTGAGGCCGCTTTTGAGCCATGCCGGATCCATTTCGCGGAGCAGGCCCGTCAGCGCGAAAAGGCTGCCAAGGTTCGTGAGGTGTTGATTGCCCGAGTTGAGGCATTTACCACCAATGTGGATTGGACGACCATGGACTGGAAAGCTACCGACAACTTCCTGCAAGAAATGCGTGCTGCCTGGCGCGATGCTGGATTGGTGGATCGACGGGCAGCGGACCTTTTCCAGGAACGATTCAGAATCGCTCTGGAGCCAATTGAGCAACGAGTGCGTCAGGAACATCGACGTAACCTCAAGGCTAAGGAAGCTTTGATTGCACGCGCCGAAGCGGTGCGCAACGAGCAGGATCTACGACTGGCTGCCAACGAGATCAAACGAATTCAATCCGAATGGAAGACTCTTGGGCATGTTCCGCGTCACAAGGAACAAGCACTGTGGCACAGGTTGCGTGTGGCTGCCGACGATGTCTTCAAGCGTCGTCGCGCTCTGGTGATGGCCCAGGAAACCGAACGCAACGCTGCGCGTGTTGCGCGGGAAGAACTGTGCGAACAGATCGAATCGCTAACACGGCGGATTAACATCGAAGCGGCCGCGTTCGCAGACGAATTTACCGCCCTTGAGCAGCAATGGACAACTCTTCCCGTCGCGGCGCGGGATGACGCCAATTTTCTGGACAATCGTTTTAGAAAAGCGGTTACCACCTACCATGAAGCAGTCGTAGCTCTGGGTCATCAACAGGCCCACGATGCGATGGCAACTTTGGTGGCCCGAGGCGCGCTATGCGCGGAACTAGAGGCGCTAATCGAAACCGGCGATGGCGACCTACAAACAATGGTGGAAGCAGCGCGTGTGCGCTGGAATACCTTGGGCAAAGACGACTCCGCCCTGATGAATCGTTTTGAGCGGGCTTGCAGTCGGGCTGAACTCCCGCAGGATCAACGTCGGCTACCATTGCGCCTTGATCCGCAAGCACTGGAGGCACTAGAGATGATTTGCATCCGTCTGGAAATTTTCACTGGCGTGGAATCTCCTCCGGAGTCGGCGCGGGCGCGTCTTGCTCATCAAGTGAATCGTCTTGCCAAGGGTTTGGGTCAAGGCACGGAGATTGGCAACCAGGAGCAACGTCGGATGCAACTCATGGAACTGTTACGCACCTGGTACGCCAACGGTCCACTACCCATCGAGCTGCGTGCTGTTTTTGATGCACGCTTAAGCCGGATATTGACAGCGGCTTTTCAAGAATTGACAACCCATAATAATTCGAGTTTTGAAAGATAACTTCATGCTCAACTTTTTATTTAACGGATCGCGTCCGTTCTTCGCAAATCAGCACGAAACATGGAGCGAGAAGTGGAAATGGGTTTTTTGGATCACGTTATTTTTTCTGTTTCAATGGCCGGCAGTTGCCGAAAATTTAAACTTGCAAGGTTTTGGCACTATTGGCCTGGCCCGTTCCACTACGGATAAAGCGGAATTTGTGCGTGATTTATCGCAGCCGGATGGAATCAGCGATGAGTGGTCACCAAAAATTGATTCACTGCTGGGGATCCAAGTCAGTTTTCAGGCGACTCCATTGATTGACGCAGTCACTCAAATCGTTAGTCGCCATCATTCCGATGGTACTCATCACCCAGAATTAATGTGGGGTTTTATTCGCTACGATCCAAACGCCAATCTGAATTTTCGGTTGGGCCGTCTTGGTAGCGAATTCTATATGCTGTCCGATTCCCGGTTGGTTGGTTATTCCTATGTTACGGTTCGTCCTTCCAACGATTATTTTGGCGGCTTGCCATTTTCCTATGTAGACGGCGTGGATGCCTTGATTACCTTGCCATTAGGCAATGGATTGGCTCGGGGAAAAATGATGTCAGGATGGACTCGTGAAGAGGTACCATCAGGAGATTTTCAATTCAATCTCGATAAGTCATTATTGTTAGGCGGATACCTGGATTATCAGACCGGATCCTGGCAATGGCGAGTCGGCTACTCACAGCTCCGTTTCCACAACGAAATACCCGCCCTGCCGCTCCTGGAAGCATTAAAGAATACCGGACTTCCCTCGGCGCAAACAGCAGCGGAAAATTTTTCAGTAGTCGGAAAACTCGTGAAATATTATTCATTCGGAGTAGTTTATGATCAAGGAGCGTTTAATACACAAATAATGTTGAGTCGAACCAGCTATCAAAGTGCGTTTTTTGAAAATTCCAGTGCAGGTTATCTGCTAGGAAGTTACCGCATTGGTTTATTCATTCCCTTCATGGGATTGTCATGGACCAAATCTGCACCAAAATTAGCCGTCACTGGACTGCCATCAATTTATCCATTGACATTGATTGATAACGCGCTAGCCACCGGTATGCGTGATTCTCATAGTGATCAAAAAACTTTTACTGTTGGTACCCGCTGGGATTTCCATCACAACATGGCGCTCAAGGCTCAGTGGGATGTAATTCACGGCAAGCCTGATTCGATATTTCCATATCGCTGGGAAGTTCCGGGCTGGTCTGGACGAATGAATGTTTTTAGTTTTACTCTGGATTTTATATTTTAGGAGGGATCATGTCATGAAATTTTTTTTTCCAGTCATCATCCTTTCTTGCTTTGTATCGATTGGTTATACACCCGTTTATGCGGAAGGAAAAATTGTTGTTGTGATCAATTCTAAAAACGACATTAATAGTTTAACTCGAGACGAGGTAATCAACATTTTTTTGGGACGCTATCGACAATTTCCTTCTGGGATGATTGCGCAACCTATCGATCAGGAGGATCAAAATAAGAAATCCCTGTTTTATAAAAAATTAGTGGGTAAGGAATTATCAGAGATCAATAGCTATTGGGCACGGCTTGTTTTCTCAGGAAAGACCAGGCCACCTCGACAAGCCCGTGATATTGATGAATTGCTTGTTTTGGTTAATACCCTCCCTGGTGCTGTAGCTTACGTTGAGATGGATGAAATTAACGCCAATGTCAAAGTCGCCTTTACACTATATTGAGTCCACGATGACTTTCTCACCACGTTCGAGTATTAGCTTAACCCAAGTTGCTACCTATTATGATAGATAACCAAATAGCCCCTCTCCCTTTGGGAGAGGGTTGGGGTGAGGGACTTTTGACTAATGTTGAGGAATTATCCCTCACCCCCGGCCCCTCTCCCAAAGGGAGAGGGGAGAAAGGCAAATAGGTAGCAACTTGAGTTAGCTTATGGTGATCCTTGTCTTCGCCTAGCCATTTAGACGCCGTTGTGTTGCGCATTGCGGTACCTTGCCCTCTGCGCCGCGATTTTGATTATTTACCGCCGCCCAATATCGATAAAAATTTGCTCGTGCCTGGCGTGCGGTTGCGTGTACCCTTTGGGCGCGCCACACGAATCGGGTTGTTGCTCGCTACCACCGCCAGCGCACGGATTGAACGTCCGCTCCTTGCGGCGATTGCTTTACTGGATACATCTCCGGTGCTACCCGCTGAGGTATTAAATTTACTGCGGTGGGCTGCCGACTATTACCATCATCCAGTGGGCGATGTGGTATGGAGTGCCCTGCCCGCCTGCCTACGTAGTGAAAGTAGTAAACAAGGCGGCGACGTCAGTCCACGTATCGAAGGCTGGCGTCTCACCGCCGCTGGTCATGCCACCGATCCCGGTCTTTTAGCTCACGCTCCACGCCAAGCGACACTATTTACCTACTTGCGTCAACATCCCGAGGTTCTGTGCAAGGGCATACCCGAGGTTTTTCCTGCTGAATTGCCGATGCCTGGCAATCCGGGATCCAGCCAGGCCAATGGAATGATCCGGCGTGCCCTGCGTGCCCTGCAAGAGCGGGGTTTGGTCGAGATCCATCATGAAACCTCAAATTCCCTGGTGTTATCGCCAACAAAATGTGCCGAACCTGGCCCTCCCTTGAGTCTGGATCAACAAGCCGTGGTTGCGGCGCTGACCAACAGTACGGGTTTTCAGTGTTTTCTCCTGGAAGGGGTAACCGGCAGTGGAAAAACTGAGGTCTACATGGAAGTGGCGCGCCAAGTCCTGATGACGGGTCGTCAAGTCCTGGTGTTAGTTCCCGAGATTGGCCTCACGCCGCAATTCGTGGATCGCGTGCATCGGCGACTGGCCGTTCCATTGGCGGTCATTCATTCAAAGCTTTCCGAGTCCGAGCGTTGCGCCGCCTGGGGTGCTGCCGCCAGTGGGGTGGCGACGGTGGTGATTGGAACCCGTTCCGCGATTTTTACACCTCTGCCACGGCTCGGATTAATCGTCGTGGATGAGGAGCATGATTCTTCATTCAAGCAATGGGAAGGCTTTCATTATCATGCTCGCGATCTGGCGGTGATGCGCGCGCGACGTATCGAAATACCGATACTGCTAGGTTCCGCAACTCCCGCGCTGGAGAGCCTGCAAAATGCCTGGATCGGTCGTTATCGCCATCTGGCCCTGCCGCGACGGGCGGGCAACGCGCAACCTCCCGTTATCCGTATTGTTGATCTGCGCTGCCAATCCATGAAGCACGGACTCGCAGAACCCCTATTGAAGGTAATGGAGGAGCATCTGAACCGGGAAGAGCAAGTACTGATCTTCCTGAATCGCCGTGGCTACGCTCCAATACTGTTATGTCACCAGTGCGGCTGGGGGGCGGAATGTCGGCGATGCGACGCACGGCTCACCTTTCATCGTGAGGAATGGCGGTTGCGCTGTCACCATTGTGGAGCCGAGACTCCCGCTCCGCGTACCTGTCCAGACTGCGGCGCGGTTGCCTTGCAACCCGTAGGCACCGGAACCGAGCGTCTCGAACAGGGTCTCATTAATCGCTTTCCGAACTACCCGCTGGTACGCATTGATCGCGATAGCACCCGCCGCCGTGGTGCTTTGACTAATTTGCTTACCGAGATACATAGCGGACAGGCGCGGATTTTGGTCGGTACCCAAATGCTGGCTAAGGGACACGATTTTCCTGAGGTGACTTTGGTAGTGGTGGTGAACGTCGATCAGGGACTCCATGGTTCCGATTTCCGTGACCCGGAACGCCTCGCCCAGCTTCTGGTGCAAGTGGCGGGCCGGGCCGGACGGGCGGATAAACCCGGCCAGGTTCTACTTCAAACCCATAACCCCGACCATCCCATGTTGCATACGTTGCTCAATGGCGGCTATCCAGCGTTTGCCAAGATTGCTCTCGTTGAACGCGACCAAGCGGAATGGCCTCCTTTTCACGCGTTGGCCTTGCTACGCGCCGAAGCAATGGAACGGAGTCTTCCTTTTAATTTTTTGCAAGATGCTCGGGAACAGGCAACGGCCATGATGAAAAATGGCGCGGTCCAGCTTCACGGTCCCCTGCCAGCACCAATGGAACGTCGCGCCGGACGCTATCGCGCCCAACTTCTCCTTCAAGCACGACGTCGTGGCGATCTACAAAATCTCCTAAATGCTTGGGCACCTTGCCTCGAGACCCTTACTGACAATCGACGGGTACGTTGGTCACTGGATGTGGATCCGATGGAAATGTTTTAAATTTCTACAACCTGAAGGGAAGTCCGTCCTAGAGGTGGCAATCTTTAAGCAGTTGAGTTTTTTGCAATTCACTTTTTAGATAGTTATTTTTATAAAAATTTGATGAAAAATAGATAGCAACTTGAATAGGAAATATAATTTTGTATCATGAAAAATCAATTTATTTGGCCGGTTCGCATCTATTACGAAGATACAGATGCCGTTGGTGTAGTTTACTATACCAATTACTTGAAATTCATGGAGCGTGCCCGTACTGAATGGCTGCGTGCCCTGGGTTTTGAACAAGATATCTTACGGCATGAAACCGGCATAATATTCGTGGTGCGTTCGGTAACCGTGGATTATCTGCGCCCGGCGCGTTTTAACGATCTGCTAGAGGTTGTTTCTTGCGTGGAAGAACTACATCGCGTAAGTTTAATCTTCTCCCAAAATATTCGCTATTCACAAGCAAACGATCAAATCCTGTGCATGGGAAAAGTTAAGGTGGCCTGTCTGGACGCCACCACCCTGCGCCCTCGCCCCTTACCCGTAACCCTTATCACGGAGATTCGCAGTGTCGACTGATCTTTCCATCCTGAGCTTGGTACTCAATGCCAGCCTTGTCGTGCAGCTTGTCATGGGGTTATTAGTCGGTGTATCGCTAGTATCGTGGACCATGATTTTTACCAAGAGCATGGCCTTGTCACGGGCGCGTAAGGCAGCGGATAAATTCGAGCAACGGTTCTGGTCGGGTACGGAATTAACCGCACTCTATGGTCAGATTACCGCACGTAAATATGTAACAAGCGGCATGGAAAGTATCTTTGAGGCGGGTTTCAGGGAATTCGCGCGCCTACGTAAACAACCCAATATTCAACCCATGGCGGTGCTGGAAGGGGCACAACGCGCCATGCGGGTCGCTCTTTCGCGGGAAATCGATGATCTAGAGTTGAATCTATCGTTTCTAGCCAGCGTTGGTTCGACAAGCCCATATATTGGACTGTTTGGCACGGTCTGGGGCATTATGAATTCCTTCCGCGCTTTGGGAAATGTGCATCAGGCAACACTTTCCCAAGTAGCTCCGGGAATTGCCGAGGCGTTGGTTGCTACTGCGATGGGATTATTCGCTGCTATCCCGGCGGTGGTTGCATATAATCATTATTCCAATATTTCCGAACGACTTATTAATCGTTATGATACTTTCCTTGAGGAATTTTCCACCATACTTCAACGACAAGCGCATGTCTGAATATTTGTTTTTTTGACTTTTAACTTAATCCATGTGCTGGTTGCAGGAGTTATCATCATGAAATCATTCATAACAAAATATTTATTAATTTTAATAATTTTTATTCCTTTCCTTTTTTTATCGTGTAATGTGAGTGCTGAAAACATCCTTGCAGGCAAAAGGGCAATCGAGATTAAAGAAGTTTATCGATATGACAATATTAATAATGGTATTTCAGTATTTAATGGTAGTGATTGGAACAGTACCGACACCGCTATTTTCAAAGACGAAAATTCATATATAATTTATGATTTAGAAAAAGAATATACTATTCAATCCGTTAAAATTCAAGGAGATAATAACGATTATTATCAAATACTCATTTCCACCAATAATAATAACGACTGGGAAATATTATTTACCGCTAAACCTCATTCTTATAGTGGTTTACAATTTAGATCCGGACAAAATCTTAATAAATCTGGTCGGTATATTAAAATCCAGGCATATGGAGGAGATAAACTGTACAGCATTTCAGAAATCGGTATTTTTTTAACAAATAGCGATAATGAAAGTAATATGAAAATTATCTCATCTCTTAGTAACACTATAATTATAAAAGGTAAAATGCTGTTGTTCTGTTTAGCTACAATATTGTTGCTTATTTTCACCCATAAGAATTCACCAAAATGGTGGCTTGTTTCGCTGATTACTATTTCTTTTATTGGTTTTATAAACTTATTAACATCAATTGTTGAACAATGGCCACCTGATCAGGACCAGATTTCATTTTTTAGGGCTATTATAGCTGGAATAACAGCCATTGCGCTGATACGTATTTTTATGATGAATAAAAAATATATTGCACATAGGCTGATTATAAACTATGTGTTAGGATTTATGGCATTATTTTCTTTTCTAGCTTTCTATAACTTAGGTTACCCACAGTTTTATTATTCAGCGAAAAACAAACCAACTTATATTCATAGTTTAGATTTACGCCAATACTATCCAACCGCAAAATATTTTGATGAAATAGGATATCATGATATTTATATTGCTGATATCGCTGCTCTTTTAGAAGATAAACCTAATATTTCTATTAAGGATTTAGAAAATATTAATATACGCAATCTCAGGACGCATCAGGTTCAAAAGGTCATTGATTTTAAGGATAATATAGCGATAATAAAAAAACGCTTCAGCCCGGAACGTTGGAATGAATATAAAAGGGATGCAGGATACATAAGGGATTTAATAGGTGAGAGGGAGTATATCAATTACATGATTGATTATGGTGGAAACGCTACTCCCGTCTGGATAAGTCAGGCAAAAATTTTGTTCAATGCTTTTGATATCAGTGATAACAATTTAATGGCCATGGCATTAATTGATCCAATTTTATTGATAATCTTGTTTTTTCTTATTTGGCGTGTATTTGGTTTACAAACCATGTTTATATCCATGATTATTTTTGGAGCCAATGATTTTATTATGTATGGTTCAAACTGGGGTGGCGCTATATTAAGACATGATTGGTTAGTTTATTTAGGTTATGGAATTTGTGCATTAAAAACCAAGAAATATTTTCTTGGAGGAGCGATGATAGCTTTATCTGCAATGATCAGGGCATTTCCGATCTTCGCGCTTATAGGCGTGGGTATTATACTTTTAAGCTGGATATTTGAATATTTTATCGAAAATAAAAAATTGCCTGAAATACATCTTATTTATAAAAATAATATAGCTATTTTTAATGTATTTTTTGGGGCAACGATAATTATTGGTATACTATTTTTCTTGTCATCACTAATTGTAGGTTTTAGTTCATGGAGTATCTGGTGGGAGAAAGTACATTTATTGCAAGATGAGCCTCATGCCAATCATTTTGGGGTAAAGTCATTAATTGCAGGTTGGGATATCAATCAGGCTGAAATCCTTAAATCAAGAATTATTTATTATTATTCTCTTGTCATTGCATTGATTGCGCTGATAACCATTGCCATACAAAAGAAAAACATAGAAATTGCAGCTATTTTGGGGCTGCTTATCACTTGGATTTTATATTATCCACAAAATTATTACATACATTTTATAATATTTTTGCCATTGCTAATTGATACCAGTAAAAGTCAAGCTATAGAAGAAATGTCTATTGAAAAATTATTAATTTGGTTAAGTCTTTTGCTTCTGTGCGTGTTACAGTATTATGCAGTTCCTATTAAGGATTTAGGTCAGCATTTTTTCTTGTCAAATATATATTTATTTGGCACTGTTGTAAGCATTTTATTGGTTATGATAAAAAGTCGAGAAAATTTATTAATGGATAAATTAGATTCAATTTAAAATATGAAACGTGAGTATCAGTATAATTTTTAACCAGTTTAGTAGGTAATGTATAGTGATTTAGATCATGAGCAAAGAAAAATTAAATGCAATATAGTATATTTATCGAGTAAAATATTAAAATTATATAAAAATATTTAGCGAAAACGAATGAAAGAGATATTATAATGGCCCGTCATCGCTCACGTAAACGTCCTATGTCTCAAATCAATGTCGTGCCGTATATCGACGTAATGCTCGTAATGTTGGTTATTTTCATGATCACTGCGCCGATGCTCACTGAAGGTGTGCGTGTGAATCTACCGAGTGCTGCTAAATCCGAGCCAGTGGATACGCAAAATAAGGATCCGTTGGTGGTGACAGTAGATCGGGATGGACACTATTTCATGGGAAATGAAAAAAATTTGGTAACCAACGAGGAGTTACTGTCCAAAACAGCAGCGATTCTGCGTCATGACTCAAATACGCAAGTATTAGTGAAAGGAGATCGAAACGTGGATTATGGCGCTATTGTCAACCTTATGGGATTGTTACGTCAGGCGGGCGCTCCCACGGTGGGTCTCATTACTGATCAATCTGGTTCTTCTTTCCGAAAGTAAGAATCGTCAATTAAATTAAATATTAAAAATATTTTATAGGTAGCCTCGTGCTCCGCAAGCTTCTGGATAATGTTCGCGCCGCCATTTTAGCGATTGCTATTCACCTCGCTTTATTCGGAATGCTTACTCTGAATTTAGATTGGACATCCAAGTCTCGGGAAAAGACTAACATTCCAGAGGTAGTTGAAGCGGTAATCGTGGACGAAGCCACCATTCAAGCAGAAATGAAACGTTTGCGAAAAGCCGAAGATGAGCGCGCGGCTCATCTTCGGCAAGAGGAAAAGCAAGCCGAGGCAGCGCGTCAAATTCGAGAGACCGAAGAAAAACGTTTGGTGGAAACGCAACGTCGCAAGGAAGAGGAAGAGCAAGCACGCCATCAAGCCACCGAGGAGCGTCGCCGCGCCGAAGAAGAAAAGGCTGCCATTGCCGAGGAAACCCGACGCATCCGTGAAACGGAGGAACGGCGCACCGCAGAGGCGCGACACCATGCCGAAGAGGAAAAAGCTAATTTAGCCGAAGAACGTCGTCAAGTGGAGGAAACCCGTCGCCAAGCCGAAGAAGTTCGTCGTAAAGCGGAAGAAACACATCGTCAAGCGGAGGAGGAACGCATTCGCGTGGCTGAGGAAAAACGCCATATTGAAGCGGAACGCCTGCGTGCCGAAGAGGATAAACGAAAAGTTGCTGAAGAACAGCGCAAAATAGAAGAAAAAGAACGTTTAGAAGAAAAACGCTTGCTTGAGGAAAAACGTCAAACAGAGGACAATAACCGCAAGATCGAGGAAAAAAAACGTAAGGCTGTAGAAGCTAGGCGTGCCGAAGAAAATAAACGCAAGATCGAGGAAGAAAATCGTAAAAAAATGGAAATTGAGGAAAAACGCAAGCAAGAAGAAAAGCGTCTAGCAGAGGAAAAACATAAAGCCGAGGTCGCGGCCCGTGAAAAGGCTGAAGCTGAGACAAGTAAACGTAAGCAACAAGAAGAAAAACGTCTAGCAGAGGAAAAACATAAAGCCGAGGTCGCAGCTCGTGAAAAAGCTGAGGCTGAGGCAAATAAACGTAAGCAACAGGAAGAAAAACGCTTGGCAGAGGAAAAGCATAAAGCCGAAGCAGAGGAAAATAAACGCAAGATGGCGGAAGAACAACGCAAGGCCGAGGAAGGGCGGCGTAAGGCCGAGGCGGAACATGAATTGCAAGATCAACTCGATAGCGAAGCACACGGTCGGTCCGATGCCGCTGCGCGCGGGGAGCAGGTGCGCCAAGATCAAATGGTTCTCGCTCGTTACCAAACTATCATCGCGGACAAGGTGGAGCGAAACTGGCGCAAGCCACTCAATGCCGAACCCAACGTAGGGTGCGATGTTTATGTCAAACTAACACCCGGAGGAGAAGTGACTAAGGTCAACGTCAAGCATTGTAGTAGTGGCGATACTGCTTATGCGCACTCAGTCGAGGCAGCGGTCTACAAGGCATCTCCATTACCGCTGCCATCTGATCCTAGATTGGCGGATAATTTTCTTAGGGAAGAACTCCATTTGAAATTCAAACCACGGGAGAAATAATCAACGTGCTTAAACGTCTGTTTGTATATTTATGCTTTTTTTTGATCGAGCCTGGCGTTATTCCTGTTCATGCCATGACTATTGAAGTCAGTGGTGGCGAAGAAGGCGCAATCCCTATCGCCATTGTTCCTTTTGGCTTCAATGGTGCCGGGGCAGCACCGGTCGATATTGCTGCTATCGTCGCCGCTGACCTGCGGCGGACCGGACATTTTGCGCCGCTGACTAATAAGGACATCATTTCGCAACCTCACTCGGCGGCTGAAGTTCGTTTCGAAGATTGGCGCCTCCTGGGCACCGAAAATCTTGTAGTTGGCTTGGTCCAGTCCTTGGGAATGGGGAGGTATGGCATTCAATTTGAACTTTTCGATGTCTTTAAGGGCAACCGTTTGACCGGACTTAGTATTGATGTTGGCCCCAACCAAAATTCGCGTCAGGTTGCTCACCAAATCGCGGATATCATCTACAAACAGCTAACCGGCGAACGCGGTGCCTTTAATACCCGTATCGCCTATGTGGCCGCAGGCCCAAATCGAGGTAGATATAACAGTAGTTATGCCTTAAAAGTCGCGGATGCCGATGGCGACAACTCACGGACTGTCCTGACCTCTAAGGAACCAATTTTATCTCCTGCTTGGTCGCCTGAAAGTACTCGTATTGCTTACGTTTCTTTCGAGAATCGTCATCCTTCAATTTATATTCAGGACTTGAGCAGCGGTAAGCGGGAAGTAGTAGCCAACTATCCTGGTACTAACAGTGCTCCTGCGTGGTCTCCAGATGGGCGTCAACTCGCTGCTTCCTTATCCAAGGACGGCAATTCCGAAATTTACATTCTGGATCTTGCCAGCCGTTCTGCCCAACGTTTGACTAATAACACTGCCATTGATACCGAGCCTGCATGGTCACCCGATGGTAGTACCATTGTTTTTACCTCTGATCGCAGTGGCTCACCACAGATTTATCGAATATCCGTTAACGGTGGCCGCGAGGAACGTCTTACCTTTGAAGGTAAATACAATGCTCATCCACAATTTTCTCCTGATGGTCGTCGGCTTGTTCTCGTTCATGGTAATGGGGCACTGAACCATATTGCGATATTAGACTTAGAAAAAGCCGGTAGCCTACGTCAAATTACCCGCACCAATCTCGATGAATCTCCTAGTTTTTCCCCTAACGGAACAATGATTATCTATGCCTCTGAAGATAGCGGAGGGAGTATGCTACGGGTAGTTTCGGTGGATGGTCGAGGTCCGCAGCGATTAGGTGTACCAGAAAACGACGCTCGTGAACCCACTTGGAGTTCTTTGAACAAAAGATTAGAGGAATAAAAATGGCTATTATTCAATGGTTTCGGATACTGTTCCTGGCCTTGCCGGTGGTGGTGATTGTGGGCTGCTCTACGGATCAGACCAAGGAAAACGCGGAAAGCGCGGCGGTAGGAGTGGGAGGCACTGGTGGTGGGGAAACAACGGGTATTGGAGAGAATGCCAACCTATCCGCCACAGATTTAGCGGGTGTCAATAAATCCGAGCGTGTTTATAACCCTGAGGATCGCATGACTGAGTCCTTTGGTAAGGAGTTCGATGACCCCGCAACCCTTCTATCCAAGCGAGTCATCTATTTTGACTATGACAATACCGACGTGAGCCTAGAATACCAGCCGATTATTTCTGCCCACGCTGGTTATTTGGCAAAAAATCCAAAAATTACTGTGATTTTGGAGGGCCATACCGATGAGCGAGGTTCTCGGGAATATAATCTCGCATTGGGTGAGCGTCGTGCTCAAATTGTCCGTCAATTCATGCAACTCAACGTGGCTCCCAATCAACTTGAGGTTGTAAGCTACGGTGAAGAACGTCCCGCTTCTATCGGCCATGAAGAAGCGGCTTGGCGGCTTAATCGTCGCGTTGAGATCGTTTACCGGAGAAAATAACGAAGACTTTCATCACGGGCTTATGTACTGGCAGTCGAGAAAAATCGGCAACCTTTCAAATTTAACTTAAAAAAAACAGGAGGACGGCGCTTCCTCACCAAACCTAAAGGAGAGGGTTTCAGCGCCGAATTTGGATGATATTTCCTTGGCGTATTGCTATTGTTTTTGTCGCTGTAGTAATCCTGCATACCAATACCTTGGCAGCAGATGTGTCCGCCAACATCGAGGGCATCAACCGTACCCTGATGGACACACTGCGCCAAATTAAAACATTACAGCAGGAGGTTCAGGAATTGCGTGGCGAGGTGGAGCTTCATGCCCATACGCTAAACGCCATGAAAACCCGACAGCAGGAGATGTCACAGGATTCAGATCGACGCATGACCATGGCTCCGTCGGTAACTGCGTCCCCTCAGTCTCCATCGCTCCCACTGGCACCGATTGTTGCAGAGCCATCGATCGTACAACAACCGCGTCCAGCAGCTGCGGCTCAACCACCTCGTCCGCTTGCATCAACCAGTTCCGTTTCCAGTAATGCCGAAGGGCAAAGTGCCTACGACAATGCTTTCAATTTGCTACGATCAGGGAGTTATGATGAAGCCATCAAGGGATTCCGTGATTTCCTTGCTATCTATCCTGAAGGGCAGCTTGCCGCCAACAGCCAATATTGGATCGGCGAGGCTTACTACGTAACCCGTCGGTTTAAGGAAGCGATGCCTGAGTTTCAACGTATTATTGATGGATATCCCGATTCTTCCAAAACCGGAGACGCGCTGCTCAAGTTAGGTTATATTCAATATGAATTGAATCAGACAGCTGAAGCGAAAAAATCTTTGGAAGAAGTTATCGCTCGTTTTCCTCAAAGCACCGCAGCTAAACTCGCATCAGCACGTTTAGCGAAAATGAAACATTGAAATTTTTCAAATAGATTACGATATATCGTTCTCCTGATGTGAGAACGTATATCGTAACATTTCACATAATATCGGCCATGACTCAGACTGTTTCTCTTTATGTTGGCGAAGAACTTGGCCGCTATGATTTTGGTCACGATCATCCTTTTGGACCCCGTCGCCAAAGCGCTTTTTGGGATACCGCCCGTGAATCCAGCCTAGATGCCTGGGTTCGTCTGTGTAACCCGATACAGGCCTCACAACGTGTCATTGAATTATTTCATACTCCAAAATACGTTTCCTTGGTCAGGGAGCGTTCCGAGGCGGGGCATGGTTATCTTGATTATGGCGATACCCCAGCTTTCAAGGGAATTTATGAGATCGCCACTTTTGTAGTAGGTTCGGTGTTGCACGCCGTCCAGCAAGTTATGGAAAGGCAGACTCGACGCGCTTTTATTCCGATTGCCGGGTTACACCATGCCCGCCCGGAGCGGGCGGCGGGTTTTTGCGTGTTTAATGATCTAGGCGTGGCTATCGCCGCCTTGAAACACGACTATGGTCTTTCTCGCATCGCTTACGTGGATATCGACGCTCATCATGGTGACGGTATCTATTATCCCTTCGAGGCAGATCCCGCCGTTATTTTCGCTGACACTCATGAAGACGGTCGCTTTCTTTACCCTGGTACTGGTCATGCCAACGAACAGGGTAAAGGTGCTGCCACTGGTATCAAACTTAACCTGCCACTACAACCTGGTACCCAAGATGAAGATTTTTTCGCGATCTGGCCATCAATAGAAAAGCTCTTGCGTACCCAACGCCCTGAATTCATCCTCTTGCAAGGAGGAGTAGACAGCCTTGCAGGTGATCCTCTAACTCATTTGGGATTTTCTCCTCGCGTCCATGCTTTTGTTACCAATCGATTAATTACAATCGCCGAAGATCTCTGCGATGGACGGTTGATCGTCACAGGAGGCGGTGGCTACAACCTATCCAATATCGCTCGGGGTTGGACCGCGATTTTACGTTCCTTGCTGGAGATCGATCTTTCGTGAAAATCAACAGATGGACTCATTCTACATAGGAGTTACGCAGTTGAAATCTGCGCGAAGCGAAGCGGAGTCGCAGAATCTATCTATACTTATAGAGATTCTGCGACTACGGTCGCTAACGCGACCTCCGCGCAGAATGACAGCAAAAACTCAATCCTTTTATAGAGTAACAAGTTCAACTGCGTAACTCCTACTACAGTTAAAACTGTAGGTTTTCTCGCTAACTTGTGTAAATCACCCGACAGTTAAAGCCGTAGCGGTTCTGTGCTGTTTACGGGCTGGCAGCCTGGAAAGACCGGCAACTGCTCAAATTCAACGTCAAAAAAACAGGAGGACGGCGCTTCCTTATCACGCTTAAAGGCGGGGTTGCCGCGCCGAATTTGGATGACTCTTCTTTTTAGTGCTCAACCTGGCTGCCGCGAAGCCCATCTTGAGCGTCGTTACAAAAATCCGCTATTTCCCAAGGAAGGGCGGCGAGTTACGCAGGAAGAATTAAATAGGGCGCGTCAAGCTGATGAGGCGGATTGTGTCGCTTTTCAGGAAGATCTACGTATCTTGTTGCGCGAAGTCATTGAGCTACCTGCACATGTAGAATCCGATCCAGTCCTGAAACTCAAAGAACGCATTGAATTTCTTTATGAAACTTGCGCTGGTCTACCAGGAGAACTATCGCGGGAGCGAGAAGGGTTAGAGCGACTTAATCACCTAATCATGCAAAGGATAATGGCAGGAGCAACAGATGACCCCTACGCTTGTTGGCAATTAAAACAGGAAGAGATAGCGCGGAACCTTCATTGGTGCGCATTACGCCAACCGCTGGTCGCGCATTTGTTGCGCCCTGACTCTCCTATTTCCTCAGAGGATTTGGTTCCTACTTTGCTGTCCGAGAGTGAGGAATCGATCAGCGCGGTAATGACTATATTAGATCAGGAACAGCAAAATTTATTGCGGCTTCAGGCGCGTCAATGGCTAGAACGATTACAGTCTGGAGAGGAGGAAGTGCCAGCTATTGCCTGGCAACGCTTGAAAGTTTTAGAAGAGTGTTAAAATTCCCTCAACCCTTCTGAATTAAGGGACTTACTTTGAAGAGAAAATATTACAGTGGTTCTTGTTGCATGGTTGCGATTTTGACCCATGTGCCACGTAACCGCTGGAATTTGTCGTCGTGGGCACCCTGAGCGGCGGGAATACGATCAAGGTATTCCTTGGCCCGAGCTAACATGTCTGGACGACGGCCAAGTTTTTCCATCGCCAATAACAATACCCGTGCTGCGTTCATATTAATAGTGGGATTCTTGGGCATTTCCCGCGCAGACTTTTCCAACAGAAGAATGGCGTCATTCAAGCGTCCTTCCCGGACCAGACGTACTCCCTCATTATTGGCGGCGGCCACTTTCGACCATAGATTGGTTATCAGCTGCTCACCAGGTTCTGACATGCCCATGGCGTTGTACGCCTCCTTGGCTTTTTCCATGAGCACGGTATCTTCTACATGCCGATTAACGGTGTCCGACATGATGAGAGCAGCCTGTTTATCATTGCCATTTGCATGACACAGCTTCGCCAATTCCATGGCTAAATCTGGAGGAAGATCGCTACTAGCGGCATGATAAGCGCTGTTGGCCTCCGCCAAGACCTTAACAGCAGCATCTTTCAGACCAAGCTGTTGATAGGCAGATGCTTCTGCGATGGAAAGGACCAGACTGGCTTTAGGATCGCCGGAGTATTGCTTGCGCGCTTCCTTAATTGTCCGGGCAGCATCCTTAGAGTTACCCCGCTCCATGAATGTCCGTGATAAATGAGCATTATCACTGGGGTCGCGGTAGACCGAAAATCGCCCCAGACGTACTGCATTACGATAAGCCTGCTCCGCTACGGCGGTATCGCCGACGCGTAAACTTACTGCTCCGAGGGCCTGGGCGCGCAAAATGGAACGAGGAGAGATTTGAGCAGCACTCGTGAGGGTCTCTTTAGCGGCTTCCGGGTTGCCCGTGGCTTGGTGGACGCGCGCTAGCCAGTCATAGGCCTCGGTATTCATCTTGTTTTCGGTAATTAACCCTTGAAAAATTTGTGCCGCAGCTGCGTAATTTCCCAGGTAGTAGCGCACTTGGCCGCGACCGAGCTTAATCCAGAAGGTCTCGCGGATACGGGCTGCCGTTTCAAACGTTTCGCCTGCGGCCTCGAATTGTCCTAAACGCAGCAGCAACTCCGATTGTACTCGCAACAAATCCAAAGAATAATTCGGATGGGTTTGCATGCGCGCTTTCGCCAGTGCCACTGCCTTGGTGAGGTCACCATCCCGTACTGCTTTTTCAATATCAGCAAGTACGGCCTTGCGTGCGACCAGTGGATCTAGTCGATCCTCAAGCATTTGACGGGTTATGGGTTTGATGAGGTATTCGTCAGGGCGATACTCGACTACCCCAAGAACCATAGCGAGACTCGACTCTCCAGTAATCATGATGAATACTGTGCTTAATCCAGTCAAATGACGTTGCTTTGCCTCCTCGAATACCTGCATTCCGTCGCGTCCCTCTCCCAGGTTGTAATCACATAAAATAATGTCATAGGGAGTAGATGCCATGCGTCGTAACGCCTCGTCACCCTCAGCGGCAAGATCGACTTTCATCGCTCCCATGGACGCAAAAATATGACGTAAGGCACTACGTACCGAACTCATGTCATCAATAACTAAGATAGTCTTTGATTTTATATCAGTTTCCATGGGAGAAATCGTGGTTCATGTGAACAAGAAAGGAAATAATGAATTATTGTGCGGCGAATGCGGTACCTGAAAATTCAAGTTCACTCATCAAGTACATTCCGTTGAATTGATTCGCGGTCGTGAAGACGACGCCGTAATTGCGTGGCTTGTTGGTACAGTACATGACGGATGATAATATCCCGGTCGATCTCGCGAATGTGAGAAAAATTCAATGCTACTCGCCAGGGTAAGCGATAATCATGGTGGTTGCTGTTTTCTCTTTTATGGCAGTGTACCACGGTAGCGTAGGCAAGCACTCCATTATATCGTGGCAATAATACCATCTTTAGTTCCATCGTATTTCCAAAAGGAATTTCTTGCTCAACATCGAAGGCAATCCCTCCCCCGCTTAAATTAATTCGTCGTATTGGATAGTCCACAATTTCTTTATTGCGCATCATGAAAAAATTAGACAGCAGATTAATTTTTCGATCTAGCGCTTCCAAATAAATAGCGACAGTAGGTTGCGCCACACGAATGCTGGCAAGGGCATCAGCCATCACCGCGTCGTTATCATTTTCAATAAAATCTCCATTAAAAATGAATTGCCCAAATTTTCCCTCGTAAAATCGCGCCAAGATATAATCCAATTGTTCTGCTGGTATAATCTGATAGGCGAGCAAGGCACTGTCGTCAATACGATAATAATTACGACGTTCAGTATCAATGTTCGGGGAGCGCGGGAATATCACGTTTTAGTTCGACAAGGATAGGATAGAAAAAAATATAAGCGTGACATTCTGTGTTGTTTTTATCATCCAGCATTTCCGGCGCAAAAACCCACGGCTTTAGCCATGGGGAGAAAGCGCCATCCTCCTGTTTGAAATTTTAACTAAAGGCAGGTCGAAGAAAAGAACCAGGTGCTTGATAGTAATCATCAAACGCTACAATTTCCCAGGCGTGGATATCGGCGGTGAGTGTCCGCAACAATTGATTATTGAGGGCATGACCAGATTTATAACCGCTAAAGGAACCAATCAGGCCATATCCAAGAAGATAAAGGTCGCCAACGGCATCCAGAATTTTATGCTTGACAAACTCATTTTCATAACGCAGTCCATCTTCGTTGATAACCCGATAATCGTCAACGACAATGGCGTTATCAAGGCTGCCGCCAAGAGCCAGATTATTTTCACGTAAACGCTCAATGTCGCGCATAAAACCAAAAGTACGGGCGCGACTCACTTCCTTAACAAAAGACATGGTGGAAAAATCGACGGTCGCTTCTTGATGCCTTGCCTTGAAAACTGGATGATCAAAGTCAATAATGAAGGAAACCTTAAATCCATCATAAGGATCAAAACGCACCCATTTGTCGCCATCATGAATTTGTATCGAACGCTTGATTCTGATAAAACGCTTGGAACAGTTTTGTTCTTCGATACCCGCCGATTGTATTAGAAACACGAAAGGCCCCGCGCTTCCATCCATGATTGGTACTTCCTGGGCACTGAGATCGATGTAGGCATTGTCAACGCCCAATCCTGCCATCGCCGACAATAAATGTTCAACCGTGGAAATACGGACGTTATCCTTTACTAGCGTGGTAGATAAGCGAGCATCTCCGACATATTCGCTACGCGCCGGAATCTCAACGGGAACATCCAAATCGACACGCCGAAAAATGATTCCAGTATCCGCTGCCGCTGGGCGCAAGGTCATATAGACTTTCTTTCCGGTGTGCAGCCCAATCCCTGTAGCTCGGATTACGTTTTTCAACGTGCGTTGTTTTATCATCCAAATTCGGCGCGAAAACCCCACCTTTAGTTATGCTGGGATGAAGCACCGTCCTCCTGATTGTTTGAGTTACATTTCAAGTTGCCGGTCTTTCCCGGCAGTCAGCCCGTTCAGGGCGGTAACGGAGATTTTCGACCAAATCTCATCAAAGCCTTCTAGTTTGGCGGTAGGGTGGTTTACTCTGACTGACGACGCAAGAAAGCGGGAATATCCAAATAATCCATGTTGCTGGTATCGTTGGGCACCACGGTCAGACCAGCTACTCGCCGTCCACCTACGGGACGTTCATGTTGATTTCGTTCACGAATTTGGTTATCAACAACGATATGCGGCTTGATTTCCTGGCCAAGACCCGTAGCCACCACCGTAACCAGCATTTCGTCGGTTAAGTCTGGCTCAATCACGGTACCTACGACCACAGTAGCGGTGTCGGCGGCGTATTCCTTGATGATGTTACCTACTTCCTCGAATTCACCGATGGAGAGATTCATGCCGGCGGTGATATTCACCAGCACGCCCCTAGCACCACGCAGGTTGATGTCATCCAGTAATGGACTCGCTACCGCTGCTTCCGCCGCCAGGCGGGCGCGATCCTCGCCGGTACCTTTGCCAGTTCCCATCATCGCCATGCCCATTTCGGCCATCACCGTGCGAACGTCGGCGAAGTCGACGTTAATAAGACCCGGACGCGTGATGAGATCGGAGATACCCTGCACTGCTCCAAGCAAAACATTATTGGCGGCTTTGAATGCTTCTAATAAGCTCACCCCCTTGCCCAATACGGTAAGCAACTTCTCATTGGGAATGGTAATCAGCGAATCTACATACTGGGTAAGCTGGCGTATCCCTTCTTGAGCAATTTCCATGCGTTTACGACCTTCAAAGGGGAAGGGCTTGGTCACTACCGCGACGGTCAGAATGCCCATGTCACGCGCTAGTTGAGCCATCACTGGCGCAGCTCCGGTACCCGTGCCACCACCCATTCCGGCGGTGATGAAGAGCATGTCAGCACCATCTACGGCTTCCATGATGCGTTCGCGATCTTCTCCCGCAGCCTGGCGCCCGACTTCGGGATTGGCTCCCGCGCCCAATCCCTTGGTGAGGTTGGCGCCGATTTGAAGTTGAATCAACCGCTCGGATTTAGTCAACACCTTAAGGGCCTGGGCGTCAGTATTAACGCAAATGAAGTCGACGCCTTCAATATTGGATGTCAGCATATGGTGGACAGCATTGCTGCCGCCCCCCCCCCACGCCCATGACCTTGATAACCGCATCTTGGTTGTAAGTATCGGTAAATTCAAATTTCATCAATGTCTCCAAGAAACCTCGCCCTTTAGGGCGGAGAGGAAAGGAGACGGTTTTGCAACCGTCCAGTAAAAACACCGGTCTTTCCCGGCTGCCAGCCCTTACGCGGCCCAAGTGATACACACCTTGCGGTGTGGCTCCCCTCGCCAATGTTGCAACGCAGCTTTATCCTACGCGCAGTCGCAGGATTTGCAGCAGACCGTTTCGTCGTTACCCGTACCGTGTCTGCATCCGCCGCTTTCAGCAGCCCTGGAACTGCCTGTCTGCCGACAGGCAGGAGGAAGCATCCCAGGGTGAGTTCCTGCGACTGCGCGCAGGACAAGCTTTTACTTCGTTGCAACGTAGTCCGATTTCTCGAACTAAAACTCGTACCAACCTCGGGCTTGTTTTCACAAGCCCCGCCCTTTATCGCGGGGTGATTGACAGATACTCGGTGTGAAAACCCTTTGATCCCGACCTCGAAGGGTCGAGGAGTTCTTGACTATTGTGCAGGTTGTATGGATTTTACACATTACTGTTAAAAAATGAATCATAATTTGCTTCTTAAGCAGTTTAAACTCAAGTTGCCACCTATCCTTGGTTACGGAATTTCCGCCACAACACCCAAGATGGAATACGACTTCAGTCGTATAGTGGCAAGTTTGGCTACTTAAAAATTTCCCTGAAACCATCCCTTGATAAGTTGTACCATGCCAGGATTTTTAGGTGGTTCCTTAATAACAGCATTGCGTGCCGCAGCACCGAACATTAGCAATCCAACTCCTGTCGAATAAACAGGGTTACTGATGATTTCTTCGCTACCAATTATCTGATTTGGTACTCCAAGACGTACTGGCATTTTAAATATTTGTTCAGCCAGATCTAGGATTCCCGGCATACGCGAGGTACCTCCGGTTAGTACCAAACCCGCCGGAATAAGATTCTCGAAACCACTACGTTGCAATTCTGACTGTACTAATCGCAGCAATTCGTCCATGCGCCAGTGAACGACCTCCACCAATGATTGCCGTAATAGATGCCGTGGTGGACGATCTCCGACACTTGGAACTTCGATTGATTCCTCGGGAGTAACCAAATTCGTCAGCGCGCAGGCATAACGTATTTTAATTTCTTCAGCGTTTTGGGTGGGCGTGCGTTGATGCACGGCGATATCATTGGTGACTTGATCACCCGCAATCGGAATTACCGCCGTATGACGAATAAATCCGTCCGTAAAAATGGCTATGTCGGTAGTACCCCCACCGATATCTACCAGACAGACCCCTAAATCCTTTTCATCCTCAGACAACACTGAATAACTCGAAGCTACTTGATCGAGAATGATATCATCTACTTCCAAGTTACAACGCTGCACGCATTTGATAATATTCTCCGCTGCGCTCGCAGCTCCGGTCACAATATGCACGCGCGCCTCCAGACGCACACCGGACATTCCTACCGGATCACGAATACCCTCCTGTTTATCAATGATGAATCCCTGTGGGAGAATCTGAAGAACTTTTTGATCTGCGGGAATTGCCACCGCACGCGCAGCATCAATGACGCGATCCACATCCAGGGAAGTAACTTCCTTTTCTCTAATAGGCACTACGCCATGAGAATTAAAACTGCGAATATGACTTCCTCTAATTCCTGTATAAACCGAGTGAATCTGGCAGTTGGATTTCAACTCAGCATCTTTTATTGCATTCTGAATGCTTTGCACGGTGGATTCAATATTAACCACCACTCCCTTGCGTAAACCACGCGAGGGCTGCGTGCCGACTCCAATAACTTCCAGTCCTCCATCTTCGTCCACCTCTCCGACAATGGCCATAACCTTGGAAGTTCCGATATCGAGGGCAACGATAAGCCTTTTTTCAAATTGCCTAGGCATAAGTTTTGCTTTGTATGGAGTGATGACTTAACTATTTTAATTTTTTTGATAACGGTTACCCAATTAACTACATCATGCTTGTACGACAATTCATCCCGCCTGTTTCCAGCCTACCGCGAAACCATTTGAATAGCGTAAGTCAACGCGTGCAATACGTTCAGCCTGGGACCCTAGGGCGGAAGGATATACATGCAGAAACCGCGCCAGCCGATTATCAAGATCTTTTTTTCCCAGTAATAATTGAATCCCATTGCTTAAAGTAATGGTCCAAGCGCGTCGTTCATCTACTTGAAGTGTAGTTACAGTAAGCTTAAAAGGTGCAAAGGCCTGGTCCAATCGATGTAAATGATCAAGCATGTCTGCGGTAGTACCCTGCGTGCCTCCCAGAGTAGGCAAATTATCCGGGTAGGTTGATGGGTCAGGAGTAAAAAGTTCCCCACGACCATTTATCAACCCTCCAGCCATCCAACGTGCCACTGGAACTTGTTCAGTCACGGTAACACGCAAGGTATCCGGCCATAACCGCCGCACATGGGCATCTTCTACCCAGGGCAAAGTCAAGGCTGCCTTGCGTACCTCACGGATATCCACCCGCAAAAATCCCCCAGTGGCCACAGGAATGATAACTTCTTCAAGGGTATTGGGGTTAAGATAGTGAAGTTTTCCCAACACTTTTACATCCTTGACCGGCAGTGTCATGGGATCGGCGAGCATCCGTACTCCCGTGTCCAGCCCCCAGGTAACCAATGCAACCAATGCAAGTTCTAACGGAATCCACCAAAATAAAATAACTCGAAATCCACGCCGACGATTCCGTCGACGCTGGAATGGATTCCATTTCTTCCGCGCCTGCGGCGTGGAAGTGTAGGTGGCATTGATTCTAGGCATCATTACTTTGTTTTTTCGTTTACCGATAGGCAGAAGGAAACGCCCCAAGGTGAGTCTCAATAAAGACACCCTCGATCCCGTAGGGTCAAAGGGTTCTTGACATATACATATTAGCACTTTTCCAAATTTTCAAATGTCTAGAGGCTATCTCCGACCATATTGACTTCCGGAATTAAACGCACCCCATGTAATTCTTCTACCCTGGACTGAATGCGATTGATTAATGTTTCAATATCCGCAGCGGTGGCATTTCCGGTATTGATGATGAAATTGGCGTGCATTAAGGACACGCATGCTCCGCCTTCTCGCAACCCTTTTAGACCACTCGCTTCAATAAGGCGGGCAGCATAATCACCCTCTGGATTGCGAAAAGTAGAACCAGCACTAGCCATTCCGATTGGCTGAGTGCGTGAGCGGCGCTCCAACAGAGTCCGAATTCGTTCGGCACCTGCATCATCGGCGGCAGGTTGAAGATGTAGCATCGCCGCGATGAACCATTCTTCATCATGTATCATCGCAGGCTTTACCTCACGATACGATATTTGATAGTCAGCAGGAGTACGGGTGCGCAATCGACCTAGACGGTCGATGGTGGTTACCTCCTCAACCAGCTCCCAAATATGGCCACCAAAAGCCCCAGCATTTGTTGCCAATGCCCCACCCAAGGTTCCCGGAATTCCTCCTAGGAATTCACCCCCTGTTAATTGTTGTCGTACAAGAATACGGGCAAGTCGCGCGCAGGTCGCTCCGGCTCCCGCCTGAACCCGCGCCCCGGACAACCGCACGATTTCTGCCAACGCACCGTGAAGTGCAATTACCGTACCGCGAAAACCACCATCGCGTACCAGTAAATTACTGCCCAACCCTAGCCAAAGTAATGGCTCATTGCTTGGCAGCCGTGCCATGAATGCTGCCAGGTCGGCAACATCCACAGGAGAATAAAGTTGATCCGCCGGACCACCCACGCGCCAGGTGGTATAACCAGAAAGCGGCTCGTTATAGCGTAATTCACCACGCTGGAGACGAGTTTCCTGAGACATGTCAGCCCTCAGTCATCCAACGCGACGCCAGGTTCGCTGCCACTCCTCCGATATCCCCCGCCCCGAGGGTCAGGAGAACATCGCCATCGCGTAGTACTCCCTCCAAGGTGAGGGGAAGATCGCCGATTCGCTCTATGAATACCGGGTCAACGTAACCCCGCGACCGTACCGACCGGGATAGAGTACGCCCATCCGCGCCTGGAATAGACACCTCGCCAGCCGAGTAAACCTCGGTGAGGATCAAAAAATCCACGTCGGAAAGTACCGCCGTGAAGTCCTCGAACAGGTCACGGGTGCGGGTATAACGATGAGGTTGAAATGCCACCACCAGACGGCGTGTTGGCCAGCCACCACGGATTGCCGCGATAGTCGCGGCCATTTCCCTGGGATGATGGCCATAATCGTCAATGAGCAGTACCTTTCCTGCCGGAGCAATCAAATCTCCATAAAGTTGAAAACGCCGTCCGATGCCATCGAATGATGCGAGCGCGGCACCAATGTCAGCGTCCGTCACCCCTACTTCACGGGCCACGGTAATCGCCGCCAAGGCATTCAATACGTTATGCCGGCCAGGAAGATTCAAAGTGACCTCCAGTCGTGGCCCTCCTTCGCGGCATAGCACCTGAAAGTGGGTCCGGGTACCCTCCTGGCGCATTCCTTCGGCCCACAGGTCAGCGCGGTTATCCAGGCCATAGGTTCGCGTCGGGCGTGTAACCTTAGACAGGATGTCACGCACCCCAAAGTCATCGATGCACAACACCGCTAAACCATAGAAAGGCAAATGATGGAGGAATTCGACAAAGGCATGACGTAATCGCACAAAATCGCCTCCGTAGGTTTCCATGTGATCGGTATCGATGTTGGTAACTACCGCCAACATCGGCGTAAGGTACAAAAACGAGGCATCACTCTCATCGGCCTCTGCTACTAGGTAGTGACCACCCCCCAATCGTGCGTTGGTACCGACGCTGTTGAGTCGGCCTCCGATGACAAAAGTAGGATCAAGCCCTCCCCGCGCCAAAATCGAGGCGATCAAACTCGTAGTTGTCGTTTTGCCATGAGTACCCGCTACCGCGATGCCATGGCGGAAGCGCATCAGCTCTGCCAACATCTGGGCACGCGGCACCAGTGGAATACGACGCGCGCGCGCCTCAACCACCTCGGGATTGTCGGGCAACACTGCGCTCGATACCACAACCACATCGGCTTGCGTGACCCGAGCCGCACAATGGCCTATTTCCACGTTGGCACCTAGCTCTGCCAGACGGCGGGTCATAGCGTTTTCTTTGAGATCCGAACCGCTTATCCGATAGCCAAGGTTAAGCAACACCTCGGCGATGCCACCCATGCCAGCTCCGCCGATCCCGACGAAATGGATCGCACGAATCCGCCCCATAGCCGGGGGTGCCAATGGGACATCAATCTCTTTTCCAGCCATTATTAACCCCATCAACAAAGTAAAAGTAATAGTAGCGCGCTGCCCTCTAAATCGCAAAGTAGGGCCAGACAACCAAAAGCTACGGGCGGTAGGAACGAATGTTATGCGTGTGGCGAACGATAGCGAACGATAGTTGTTAATTACCCCAAGCACCGGTTGCGATAGCCAAAACTGGAATGCTGGTGTCCGATGAATCGTGAACCAAACTAGCTATAGCTAGAGCACCATAAAATGAACATGCCATACCACAGATCTTGCAGATGGTTGCTATATTCCAGGTTCCAGCAGATATCCATTGGTTGTTTAGCTATATGCGCAGAAGGTCGTCGTGGATGATGACCGACTACGTATTCGGGGCAGGCTCGAAGAATGGTGGATTATTTGCCGCGATGCCGTGCGACCAATACTCGCGCTACTACGTCGGCGGTAGCAGCGGGACGGGCTACAGCATGAGCAGCACGCCCCATGGCGCGTAAACGCTCAGGATTTTCTCCCAAATCGCGCAAGACTTCCGCCAGGCAGTGGGGATTCAGCGTTTTTTGAGGGAGTATTTGCGCCGCCCCGGCGTCCAGCAGCAGCCGGGCATTATGAGTTTGGTGATCATCTACGGCATGGGGATAAGGCACTAGGACCGCCGCTACTCCTGCGGCTGCGATTTCGGCTACAGTTAATGCACCGGAGCGACACAGTACGAGATCCGCCCACTGATAGGCTGCCGCCATGTCAGTGATGAAGGCATCGATCCGCGCTGTGATTCCTGCCGCGCGGTAAGCGATTTCGGTTTGCTCCAGCAAGCGTGCTCCGCTCTGATGCCAAACTTCGGGCCGGGCTTGCGGAGATAGTAACGCTAAGGCATCGGGCAATACGGCATTAAGCGCCGCCGCGCCTTGACTACCTCCCAATACCAGCAACCGCCAAGGTTTGCCAATCTCATCACGTGATTCTCGCGCCAGTTTTGCAATCTCGGGGCGCACCGGGTTTCCGGTAAACACGGCGTTCACTCTAGGAGGAAAGGTATCGGGAAAAGCCTCTAATACCCGCGTCGCCAAGCGTGCCAACAAGCGGTTGGTGAGTCCAGCCACCGAGTTTTGCTCGTGAATCACCAAGGGTCGTCTCAACAGCCACGCAGCCAGTCCACCGGGACCGGTGGCGAAGCCCCCCATTCCCAGCACCACCTCGGGAGCCACTCGTCGCAGCGCCAGCAGGGCTTCTCCGAGCGCCCGCAGCAGACGCCAGGGAGCCAGTACCCAGTTCATCGCGCCCTTGCCACGTAATCCCGTCACGGTTATCCATTCCACGGGATAACCCGCCTCTGGAACTAACCGCGCCTCTAGGCCCGTGCGTGTTCCCATCCATACCACCTCCATCCCTAGCGCTTGTAATTCTTTGGCCACCGCCAAGGCAGGGAAGACATGACCACCTGTGCCACCCGCCATCACCAGAACCCGCCCTGGCCGTGCCCGATGCGCAGCTCGTGGCTGGGCAGACATCGTATCGCTCATCAAGCGTCCCCTAGAAACGCGCCCTTAAGGGCAAGAAAGGGAACGGTTTTGCAACCGTTCAGTAAAAATGCCGGTCTTTCCCGGTGGGCTGAGTGACACACACCTTGCCGTGTGGCTCTTCTGCCTAACTTCAGGGGGCCGGCACTGGCAAGACTGGTTCCCCTGCCACGCGCAGCAGCAGGGCCACTGCCATGCAGGTGACCATGACACTGGAACCACCATAACTCATTAACGGCAGGGTCAACCCTTTAGTAGGCAAGATGCCCATGTTGACCCCAATATTGATAAAGGCTTGAAATCCAATCCACAGCGCCACTCCGTAGCATAGGTAAGCGGCAAAAGGATTGTTTGTCCGCTCCGCACGTTCCGCAATATGGAAAATACGCCACACCACGAACGAAAATAATCCAATAATCAGCAGAATCCCCGCCAGCCCTAATTCCTCAGCGAGAACCGAAAGCAGAAAATCGGTATGGGCCTCGGGCAGATAGTGTAACTTTTGAACGCTTCCTCCTAACCCTACGCCAAACCATTCCCCGCGTCCAAAGGCAATCAGCGCTTGGGTAAGCTGATAACCCTTGCCAAAAGCATCCTGCCAAGGATCAAGAAAAGACAGAACCCGTTGTAGGCGGTAGGGAGACACCACTGCCAACACCATTAAGCCTGATATAACAGGAATTAATAAAACCACGAACTGCCATACCCGCACTCCAGCTAGAAATAATACTCCCATGCTCGTGACCAAAACTACTACGGAAGTTCCAAAATCCGGTTCAAGCAAAAGAAGGAATGCAATTAATCCCAATACTAATAAAGGTTTGACGAAACCCCACACCGACCGCCGCACTTCGGTACCACGCCGCACCACATATCCAGATAAATAAATAATCGAAAATAATTTTACAAATTCAGAAGGCTGGATGGTCAATGGGCCGAAACCCAACCAGCGAGAACTTCCATTAACATTTCTCCCTATTCCTGGAATTAACACAATTACCAATAATCCCATTCCAAATAATAACAGGTGAGGACCAAGCCGTTCCCAAAAACGCAGCGGAATCCGCAATACTTGCCAACCTAACAATAATCCCAGACCTACATATACTCCCTGGCGAATTAGAAAATAAAAAGGGTTTCCACTTTGATCGGTGGCAATACTAATCGAAGCAGAACCCACCATAATCAAACCCATCAAAATCAATCCTAGGACTCCCACCAATAAGGGTGTGTCCAAAGGAGGGCGGCGTAACAAGGTGGAAGCGTTACTCACAGTTAAATTATCCTTTGTTAGAACCAATTAAAATCAGCGATCCAGAAAGGTCAAGGTGATGGTTGACATACGATATTGAACTGGCATCATTCCCTATTACAAAAATTTTTGTATCGCTAAGTATTTCCCAAGCTCGTCAATCACCCTAGGCTAAAATCATGGCAGCTCTGTGAAACTGGGCCGCAAGATTGACCAGCCCAAGTTCGAGAAATCAGGCTACGTTGCAACGCAGTACAGGATTTACCCTGGGGCGCTTCCTCGACTTCAGGCAATTAATAATGGCGGAACGCCCTCAGGGGCGGGATTTCTCTCGGAGACACTGATGAGCAAGGCACTAGTTGTCTTTTCCGGTGGACAGGACTCAACAACTTGTCTGTACTGGGCGCTACATAAATTTGGCGTAGGTGAAGTGGTGGCATTGAGTTTTGACTATCACCAACGCCATCGCATTGAATTAGATTGCGCCAGACAAGTGGCCAGTCTGGTCAACGTACCTCATACCCTGCTCCCTATCAATACCTTCGCAGCATTAGGGGCTAATGCCCTGACCGGAGATCTTCCGGTGGTGGCGGAACCGAATCCGCTCAATGGATTACCTAACACCTTTGTCCCTGGGCGCAATCTCATTTTTCTGACTTTCGCCGCCGCCTATGCCTACTCACAGGGTATTAGGCACCTGGTAACGGGGGTCACCCAAATAGACTATAGTGGTTATCCTGACTGCCGGGCAACAACGTTACACGCCCTAGAGCAGACGCTACGACTAGGAATGGAGTACGACATTACCCTTCATGCTCCACTGATAGATTTATCGAAACATGACGTTGTATTACTCGCGTCCAACTTAGGGGCGCTGCCGGCCATGGCCTGGACCCATACCTGTTACGAGGGGCGTCGTCCTCCCTGCGGAGAATGTTCCGCCTGCCGAATCCGTGCTAAGGGTTTTGCCGAGGCCGGGATTATCGACCCCTTGATCGCTAGGAGTTACGCAGTTGACAAAAAATTGCGTTAAAATACAACAATGAACCATCCCAAATGCAGTGCATACGATTACATCCAGTTTTTAATCGCCACCCCGCGTAATTATAGTTGCACGGAGGCTGCCAAAGTCTCCCCGATAATTAACGCTCCTCCCGCGCATGACGCTTTTACACGGCTTTTATCCCGTAAGGAGCCACAATTCAGATGAATTGTGGCTGGAAGTAGAATCCCTCATCGATAAAACCAAAGGGATTTTGGTTATCGATGATTCAACTCTTGACAAGCCTTACGCTCGTCAAATCGACCTGGTCAATTATCATTGGTCAGGGAAACATCATGCAACCGTTCCAGGAATCAACCTGATTACGCTGCTTTGGACGGACGGCGATAGTTACGTCCCCTGTGATTATCGAATTTATAATAAAAGCCTGGATAATATAACCAAAAACGATCATTTCCGGGCAATGTTGAAAACCGCCCAAGAACGGGGATTTACGCCATCCGCTGTTGTATTTGACAGTTGGTATGGCAGCTTAAAAAATATTAAGTTCATCCGTGAGTTAGGATGGACTTGGCTGACCCGGTTGAAATGCAACCGGCAAGTTAATCCCGATCGCACTGGGAATCGTGCGATTAACACTATTAATCTTTTACCAGGAGGACAGGTCGTCCATCTAAAAGGTTATGGATTGGTCCGAGTATTCCAGATAGCGGCAAAAGATGGCAGCAAGGAATATTGGGCCACAAATAATCTTTCCATGACGGAAATGACGCGCCAATCCCTGGCAGAATTGAGCTGGATGATTGAAGTATATCATCGCAGTCTCAAACAGAATTGTGGTGTTGAGCGTTGCCAGGCACGTAGTACACGTGCTCAACAAAACCATATCGGATTTGCAATCCGTGCCTTTGTGCGCCTGGAACGATTTTTCTTTCGTACCGGGATTAGCGAACTGGAAGCAAAAGCTCGCATTATACGAAATGCGGTTCGTGATTATCTCGCGAACCCTCTTTACGTATTACCAGCTCTTCCAACTGCGTAACTCCTAGATCGCTTCAAAAATCTAACCAGTTTTTAGACCATTTCATGCCTCTTCGTTATATTCCTGCTCCTGGTGCTCCTCGTTGGCTAGGTACTCTATCCTGTTTTCATCCTAGAATTCCGACAAAATTTGTCCCGTGGTTGATGGATGAGGGATCACTGACCCGGCGCGTGACGCGCGCCTGTGCGGGGCGGGTGCGTGTGCAGGTGCTGGATCAAAGCTGGGGACGCGCCAGTTCCGATGAGGCGGTCGCCTTGGGTATGAATCGTCATGGCCGGGTCTGGCTGCGGGAGGTGCAACTCTTATGCGACGATCAACCATGGATCTATGCGCATACCGTGATTCCCATCACTACCCTGACAGGTCCAGCACGCCGCTTGCTTCGCTTGGGAAATCGTCCCTTGGGCGCGGTGCTATTCGCCGACCCGAAAACAATACGCGGAAAAGTCGAGATTGTCCGCCTTCAACCTCATCACCGTCTTTACCAGCGCGCCACTCATTTCACAGCGGTAATGCCTGATATCCTTTGGGGACGGCGTTCATTATTTTGGGTGGGAAACCGGCCATTATTGGTGATTGAAGTATTTTTACCCGCATTGCCGAATAATTAATTTTAGTCATTTTTCAATTTAGCAGGTGGCTACGCTGACATGCTCGATATTTCCTTTTCCACCGTCACCCGCCTTGCGCGAGATCGTTTATATCAATATTGGTTACTTACTCGTTTTCACCGTCCTATCGGAATTTTTCTGTTGCTCTGGCCGATGCTGTGGGCTTTATGGATTGCGGGGGAGGGTCAACCTAGGCCATTTATTGTTATGGTGTTCGTGCTAGGCACTGCCTTGATGCGTGCCGCAGGCTGCGCCATTAATGATTACGCCGACCGCGATTTCGATCCTTTCGTTCGTCGTACCCGAGAACGTCCGCTGGCCAGCGGTCGAGTAAGCCCCAAGGAAGCGTTGGGTGTATTCATGGTGTTATCGCTGTTGTCCTTTCTGTTGGTATTATCCATGAATGCACTCACGATTAAACTTTCTGTGGTCGGAGCGTTACTTGCCGCCAGTTATCCTTTCATGAAACGTTATACTCATTTGCCTCAGTTTTATTTGGGAGTGGCTTTTGGTTGGGCAGTACCAATGGCTTTTGCCGCGCAAACAGGCGCGTTGCCTCCAGTAGCCTGGATAATCTTCGCAGCTACGGTATTATGGGCAGTGGCTTACGATACACTCTACGCCATGGTTGATCGCGAGGATGATTTGAAAATCGGCGTAAAATCGACCGCTATTCTCTTTGGCCGTTATGACCGTCTGGCAGTGGGTATTGCTCAGGGAGCGGTGCTGTTTTTACTCATGGTGACTGGATTTGAAGCCGAGCGCGGGATTGTGTATTTTCTAGGGCTAATTACAGCGGCGGGTTTTTTCGTCCATCAACAATGGCTGGCGCGGAATCGCGATCCTTCCCTTTGTTTTCGTGCATTTCTCAACAATCATTGGTTTGGCTTGGCAATATTTATTGGCCTGGTTCTGGACTATCGTCACTTTCTGTAAATTGAAATGCTCGAAGATTCTTTTGATATTTCAAACCTGCGCCGGGTATTGGTGATTAAACTCCGTCACCACGGCGACGTGCTGCTCTCCTCTCCGGTTTTTAGTGTGTTGAAGAACCATGCGCCTCATCTGGAAATCGACGCGCTGGTTTACAAGGACACTGCGGAAATGTTGACCCTGCACCCTGCCATCAGCCAGATACAGACCATTGACCGTAATTGGAAACACCAAGGAATATTGACACAATTCCAAGCCGAATGGCGATTGCTATCAATCCTGAAAACGCGGCATTACGATTTGGTGATACATCTCACCGACAGTAATCGCGGACTATTGGTGAAACTATTATGTGGAGCGCGATTTGGAGTGGCCCCAAAATTGCCGAGTAAAGGAAAATTTTGGCGTGCTGGTTTTTCCCATCGTTATCCACTGCATCACGGCAATACGCGCCATACCGTGGAGTCCAATCTGGATGCGTTACGGCGAATCGGTATTTATCCTGGATTGACGGAACGCGCCCTTACCCTTATTGCCGGAGTCGAGGCCGAGGCGCAGGTGATGGATTTGCTCGCCATGCACGGATTAAAGGGCGGAGACTTCATCCATTTCCATCCCGCCTCTCGTTGGTTGTTCAAATGCTGGCCACAAAAAAATTGTGTTCAATTAATTGAAGAACTCCAGCGGGAAGGTCACCGGATTGTAATCAGCGCCGCTCCCGATCCGCATGAAATTGAACTAGTGGCAGCAATCATCAATCCTCTTGCTTGTCCCGTCATCAATCTTGCGGGTCGGCTTACCCTCAAGCAACTCGCGGCGCTTAATGCCCGGGCCAAACTTTTTATCGGGATGGATTCAGCTCCCATGCACATCGCCGCCGCCATGCGTGTCCCGACGGTGGCGCTTTTCGGACCCAGCGGAGAAAAGGAGTGGGGGCCATGGATGACCCCGCACCGTATCCTTCTCTCCGCGCATTCCTGCCGTCCGTGTGGTAATGATGGTTGTGGTGGCGGAAAACGCAGCGAATGCTTAAGCGCGATTGAACCAGACGCTGTCGTCACCGCTGTTCATCAATTGCTGACAAGTGCTACTGAACGGAATAACCCTGAGTAAATTGATTATTGCTGTCGTTAGACTCA
>CAUYTW010000078.1 GCA_963575715.1 Gammaproteobacteria bacterium
TGACCTACATTCGCAAGGATGGCAGCCGTTTTCCGGCAGTCGTGTCGGTTACGGCCCTGCGCGACGTTCAAAGTGACATTATCGGCTATCTGTTGATTGGTACGGATAACACCGCTCGCAAGCGGGCTGAAGAGGAACTTATCAAGGCGGGGGCCTTGCAGAGCGCGATTTTCAACAGTGCCAATTTTTCGAGTATTGCCACTGACGCAAAAGGCGTTATTCAGATATTCAACGTCGGGGCCGAGCGCATGCTGGGCTATACCGCCGCCGAGGTGGTGGACAAGATCACACCCGCCGACATTTCCGATCCACAGGAAATCATCCTGCGTGCCGAAACTTTAAGCACCGAACTCTCCACGCCGATCACGCCGGGTTTCGATGCCTTGGTATTCAAGGCTTCCCGTGGCATTGAGGACATCTATGAGCTGACCTACATTCGCAAGGATGGCAGCCGTTTTCCGGCAGTCGTGTCGGTTACGGCTCTGCGCGACGGAAAAAACAATATTATTGGCTACCTGCTAATCGGTATGGACATCACCCCGCGCAAGCAAATCGAAGTAGCCAAGCAGAAGCTCGATCAGATGCTGCAGGATAGGAACGCAGAATTGGAGAACGCCAAGTTCGTGGCGGAAAAAGCCAGCCTTGCTAAATCAGAGTTTCTCGCCACGATGAGCCACGAGATCCGAACTCCGTTGAACGCCATCATCAGCTTCAGCCGTCTGCTCCTGGAGACCAAACTCAACACCAAGCAGTACAACTATGCCTCCAAGGTGGATACGGCAGGCCGTATCCTGCTTGGCATCATCAACGATATCCTGGATTTTTCCAAACTGGAGGCCAACCAACTGGAGCTGGAGGAGATCCCCTTTGATCTGCATGAGATCCTGGGCAACGTGGCCAGCATTGCCAACATGCGCCGGGGAACCAAGGAACTGGAAGTACTCTGTCACATCATGACCAATGTTCCTTCCATACTCATCGGCGACCCTTTGCGTCTGGGCCAGGTGCTCACCAACCTCATGGTCAATGCCGTTAAGTTTACGGAATCTGGGGAAGTGGTGCTGACAGTGGAGAATATTAGTGAGGAGAATGAGCGTGTTTACGTACGCTTTAGTATCCGGGATACCGGCGTCGGCATCGCCTTGGCCCATCGAGAACGCCTGTTCCACTCTTTCAGCCAGGCCGATGCCTCCACGACTCGTAAATTTGGGGGCACCGGGCTAGGACTGGCCATTAGCCAACGCCTGACAAATCTGATGGGAGGGTATATCCAGGTGCAAAGCCTTCCGAATGACGGCAGCACCTTTTCATTTATCATTCCCATGAAAAAAATGGGAGAAAATGCGGCTAAATTAGACCACTGGGTGGAGTTGGAAGGCATTCGCGTCCTGGTGGTGGATGACAATGCAACCGCTCGGGAGGTGCTGCGAAACATGCTGGAATCCTTCCACATGAAGGTCACCCTGGTGCCCGATGGAATAATCGCACTGGAGGTTCTGCGAGAAAGCACTCGGACCAGTAATCCTTTCAAGATCGTACTCTTGGATTACCACATGCCGGAAATCGACGGTATGGAAATGGTCCAGCGCATCCGGGCCATGCCAAATATATCACGCAACCTGAAGTTGATCATGGTGACCGCTTATGGCCGGGAAGAGGTCATTCTGGAAGCGGAACGGATTGGCCTGGACGGATTCCTGACGAAACCGTTCAGCCCTTCCCTCCTGCTCGAAGCCATTCTGGAGGCCATGGGCGAGAAAAACCATCCCTCATCCCGACGCAGCAGGCTTATGAGTGGAGAGATGAAATTCCAGTTGCACGCGCTGCAGGACGCACGGATTCTTCTGGTGGAGGACAATATCATCAACCAGGAGGTCGCTCAGGAGCTGCTCGCCAATGTAAATATTCATGTCACCCTGGCGAACAATGGCGAGCAAGCCCTGCAACGACTCCAGGAGCAGGTTTTCGACTTGGTGCTAATGGATATCCAGATGCCGGGCATGGATGGTCTGGAGACCACCCGGCGCATTCGTGCCCATCCCCGATTCCGGGATCATCCGCCCATCGTAGCCATGACGGCTAATGCCATGTCGGGAGATCGGAAAAAATCCCTGGCCGCAGGGATGCAGGCTCATTTGGTCAAACCCATCGATCCCCATGCCCTGTTCGAGACCCTGATCACCTGGATTCCCCCCAATGCCAACGGAAATGGAGGAGACCTGGTTAAGAAAAAAGAGTATTCAGTGACCGACCCGCCCTCAGCTAGGTGCCAGGGTGAAAACTCTCTGCCCGTTCTGCATGGGGTGAATGTCCTCTCCGGTCTGGCCCGCATGGAGGGCAACAGCAAGCTGTACACCCAACTACTTCTACGCTTCCGTGCCGAAAATACCGGCATCATGGCGGAGCTTTCGAGACTGCTGGTCGCGGGGGAGGTGGGTACCGCCCGCAGGCTGTTGCATACCCTCAAGGGCACTGCTGGTAACCTGAGTATGGATGCCCTGTATCAGACAGCCATTCAGACGGAAAAACAATGGGAAAAAGTGGAGGATCCAACGGAGATGTGGCGACTTCTCTTCCCTCTGGAACAGGCCTTGGCTTTAGTTCTGACCAGCCTGATAATCCTGCCTGAAGCGGTGGATGTGCCTCTTCCCGTGGCCGTTCCCGCCGCTGTGGATCTCGTTCGGGTGGATGGATTGGTGCGGGAGATGTTGAAACTGCTTGACCATGACATGGCTCGGGTGATGGATCTTGGGGACGAACTCCACGCTATCTTGAACGGAACGGACTATGACACTGTCTGTCATCGTCTGGCTAAATGCCTGAAAGAATTTGATACCGAGCAGGCCCAAGAGCTGCTACAGACGTTGCAAACCACTGTCACCAATGATCGGTTCAGTAACACCTGAATCACCAACGAGTCACGCCCATGGATGCCAAACCCAAAATTCTGGTGGTAGACGATACCCCAGGAAACCTTCAGTATCTAATGGAGATTCTACGGGATTCTTATACCGTGGCCACTGCCCGAAATGGCGTCAGAGCCCTGGCATTGGCCAATAGTTCGGAAAAACCCGAAATTATCTTATTGGATGTGATGATGCACAACATGGACGGCTTTGAGGTGTGCCTCAAGCTCAAGGCCAATCCTTCCACCTGTTCTATTCCGGTGCTGTTCATCACCGCCCTGAACGATGAACAGAGCGAGGTTCGAGGCTTCACGGTGGGCGGTGTGGATTTCATCTCCAAACCGTTCAACTCAATGCGGGTCAAGGCCAGGATTCGCACCCATCTGGAGCTTAAACGGCACAAGGACCATTTGGAAGAGTTGGTTGTCGAACGCACCCGGGAGCTGGAGCAGACTCAGGACATCACCGTTCAGACCCTGGCTGCCCTGGCGGAAACCCGAGATCCGGAAACCGGCGGGCATATCAGGCGTACCCAGAACTACGTCAGCCTTCTGGCCAACCACCTGCACCACCATCCCCGTTTCGCGGTACTGCGGGAGGTCAACATGATTAAGCTCCTGTACAAATCCTCTCCTCTCCATGATATGGGGAAAGTCGGGGTGCCTGATTATATCCTGCTCAAACCAGGCAAGCTCACCGACGAAGAATTCGTCGAGATGAAAAAACACGCGGAGTACGGGTGGAAAACATTGACAATTGCTCTACGACAGATGGGAAATAACTCTTTTTTGCGCGTCGCGGCCGAGATTGCTTACACCCACCACGAAAAGTGGGATGGCAGCGGATATCCCCGGAATCTGGCCGGGGAGGAGATCCCGGTATCGGGGCGGTTGATGGCGCTGGCCGATGTCTATGATGCCCTGATCAGCCGACGAGTCTACAAGGCGGCCATGTCCCACAATCAGGCCACAGCCATTATTGTCGAAGGCCGGTGCCAACATTTTGATCCCGATGTGGTGGATGCCTTTATCGCCTTGCAAAAGCAGTTCCGTGAGACAGCCAAGCAGTTTGCTGACAGCGATACAGAGTTGGTTGTGGACTAGAGAGCCATGCATGTCTGCATCCGCAGCTTTCAGAGCTTGGAGTTGAGGAAGCGCCCCAAGGTGAGTTCCTGCGACTGCGCGCAGGACAATCTTTTACTTCGTTGCAACGTAGTTCGATTTCTCGAACTAAGGCTGGTCAATCTCGGACTTGTTTTCACAAGCCACGCCCTTTAGGGCGGGGTGATTGACGTTAAAGCTAAACAAACCAAAAATCCTGATGTTAAAACTAAACAAACCAAAAATCCTGATCGTGGATGACGCAGTCGAAGATCTCCAGATCTTAATGGAAGGATTACGGAAGGATTATTCGGTCGTGGGCGCTAAATCTGGGGAAAAGGCTCTGTACCTGGCTTCACTATCCCCGCCACCAGATCTTATCTTGCTTGATGTGATGATGCGTGGCATGGATGGTTTAGATGTGTGCCGCCGACTCAAAAGCAACCACGACACGGCGGACATACCGGTCATCTTTATCACCGCCCTTCAGGACGAGTGGAGCGAAGTTGAGGCTCTGAATGCTGGAAGTGTGGACTTTATCACAAAACCTATCAATTTGATGGTTTTCAGAGCCCGTGTGAAAACACATCTGGCCTTGCGCATGGCTTATCGAGAGTTGGCCGCCAGTCACGCACAAATGAGCTGGGAGCGGGAACTCATCGAAGATATCCTGCTTGCCATGCGGGAACAGCCCCTATTGCGGGAAAGCTTTGTGCGGACCCTGCTGACACCCGTTGAACGCACCAATGGGGATCTTTTTCTATTGGGTCGAAGACCTGACGGATTTATACACGCTATGGTGGGGGATTGCACAGGTCACGGTTTGCCTGCCGCCATTGTGGGGCCCATGACCATGGATGTCTTCCATACCATGACGGAGAAAGGCTTGTCACCAGAGGAGATTCTACACGAAATTAATCGCAAGCTTTGCCGGGTACCCAGCAATATCTTCATATGCGGTTGTTTTATCGAACTGAGCCCCAGCCTGGATAGCATTCGTCTATGGAATGGCGGGCTGCCCGATGTGTTGTTTCTACGGGAGCGGGAATGGTTTCTGGTTCGGCCATCCAGCCATTTACCATTGGGCATTGTACCCAAGTTGTCCATGGGCAATTTTCATGAATCCGTTACCATGCAACCAGGAGATCGTGTTTATTCCTATTCGGATGGTATCGTGGAAACCCTGTCCCCCGAGGGAGAAATGTTTGGTCTGGAAAGATTGAAGGCCTTTTTAGGAAAAATGGTCAGGGAGGGAGAAGAATTGGACAGCCTATTGCCCATTCTTAATACGTTTCGTGGGCACGAAGTGTCGGATGACGATATTACCCTGGTGGAATTCCATACGCCCTGACCGATTCCACAGGCGGTCTGATTCTAGGGCCTGTTAACACTAAAATAACGTGAACTCGACGTAAGTAGTATGATAAGTTATTGTATTCCTTAACTTCTAATCTCAGAAGACTTCACCATGAACACATCAGGCTACATTGATTTAACCACTTTTTTCGTTGATGTTGATGATTTTTGGAGAGTTTTTATCCCCGCCTGGCTTCAGTCCCTATTACCGGATGAGAAGCCGCAACGTGTGCGTGAATCCACCATGTACCCCTCTGAGGTGATGACGATTCTTAATTCTTTTTCATTCTTCAGGTTTTAGAAGTCTGAAGAATTTTTATTTGTACTATGTAACGTGAACTCGACGTAAGGAGTCGAGTTTTTTGAAATTCGCATCACAAAGTAG
>CAUYTW010000079.1 GCA_963575715.1 Gammaproteobacteria bacterium
CAGCAAAAACTCAATCCTTTTATAGAGTAACAAGTTCAACTGCGTAACTCCTAAAATGTTAAACAAGGTGTCCTTCTGTCACATTTATGGTATCACCCCACATTATTAGAATATGTGAAGCATTTGGTACAAAAAGGGGTGAGATAAAGAAATCTGGGACAGAACCGACCTGTCTCTGGTATTCAAATAAATGTGTCAAAGTCGCCCAAGTCTGGGTAGCCGCCCCGCCTTGCGGCGGGGAAGCCCCCTAGGAACCGGACGAGCGAGTTTCCCCGCATCCGGCTCGCGCCTTGATAAGCTCCTTTATCAAGAGCTGGTTGTCTAATAACGGGCATAATCTATCTACCCGTGCTGAGTTTTCTTTGCGTGTGATTAATTCTATCCACGCGAGTACTTCCCCGGTTTACAATCACTCGCCTGTCAATGGCAGCCGCTTACAGAGTGATTGAGCAAACCTTGTTAGCTTTCACCAACGCTGTTTACCTGTTTGACAACCTTCACGATACTCACTTGAAGCTAGCGCACGTATTTCTACGTGAGGTCCGCGTCAGTAGCCAAAGGCTAAAGTCACTTGCAGAACCCTTCTCGCCTTCTGACAAATTTCCTCGTGATTCAAGACCTGCCGGAATAGGCAGCGGTTTTGCCTATTCCCCGGAAGTCAGCCCTCTTTCGAGTAGGATGATATCGAATCGTTTCCACCTTTCCCGGTTCTATTTCCACTGGCGATTCAACCCTCAATCCCTATCCGCGCCATTACAGCACGGCATTCGCTTTTTCCCGCATCCTTTACCTGCTGTCCCGTCAAATCGTTTTACAACGGTTTTACTTCACTCCTTGAAGGGGGCAACGGGCTTACCCCGTTCCGCACATCAACATTACATCGCGACGTAGATGCCGTCTTTCCACCGGAGGGGCGTCATTCGCGCGGGAGAACAACTGAGTTTCCCGTCCTGCCCTCTTGCCTTTTGGCCCAAGCCTATCAGCCTCATTTGGCTTGTTCTTGATGACGATGGTGTAATGGTTCACCTGTGTTCATCGTATCGCGCATCCAGCACCCCCTCCGCCGTGAGGCTGGCAGATTTGAACTCCCCTCACGGGTTCGTTCTCGTGGCTGTCATACTGCACTGCCAAGGGTTACGGTGTCCCGAAGGCTTCGCACAAAGGGATTACTCCCAATGCACTCTTCGGTAGGATTCCGTGGCGAAACATGGATTGCTGTCGTTTATTTCATTGAAAACGCAATAAAAGTTAATGTACGGTCCGCATTTGACAGTTGGCTGGGATGGAGGGTGGTGGAGTTCAGGCAAGGTCCCAAACACGCCAAAAAAATTGAAGCTCCATCGGTTTCTCTGTGGTTAGCTGGTTTTGTGGTCGCTAAATATACCTCTGAGTTGCCTACGTACATCAAATTTGGCGAAGGTATTGATCTTGAAAAAAATATTATTAATCAAAACTAGTTCTCTTGGAGATTTAGTCCATACGTTACCCGTATTGACCGATCTTGCTTACCATTATCCAGGTATTCGCGTGGACTGGGTGGTTGAAGAGGCATTTATCGACATTCCCTCTTTGCACCCTGCTGTGACTCGAATAGTGCCGGTGGCGTTGCGACGTTGGCGTCGATCTCCCTGGCATTCTGTGGTGTGGCGCGAGTTGGTTGCTTTTTGGGAAACTTTGCGGTCGGTGGAGTACGATTTGGTTTTGGATCACCAAGGGTTGATTAAGAGTGCAGTCATCGCGTGCTTGGCGCACGGCCAGCGCTGGGGATTGGACTGGCGTGGTGCTCGTGAGCCGTTGGCGTCGTTTTGCTACGACTACCGCTGCGCGGTGGCGCGCAACCAGCACGCGATAATTCGCAATCGAGAACTTGCCGCCCGCGCGCTGGGATATGAGCCACCCCGCGATCTGCCTGATTATGGAATCGGATCAAGTATTCCGCGACTCGACGGTTTGACGCTGCCAAAACGTTATGTAGTGTGCCTCCATGCAACCAGTCGCGCCAGCAAAAATTGGCCTGTTGCTCATTGGATAAAATTAGGCCGAATCCTGGCAAACCAGGGCTTTGCATGTTTGTTGCCTTGGGGAAGCGCGGCCGAGCACCTGGTGGCAACTACCCTAGCCAACGAAATCCCACAATCCAGGGTATTACCATCACTTACTTTGCGTGAGCTGGCCTGTGTTCTCCACGGCGCGAGGTTGGTTGTCGGGATGGATACTGGCCTGACTCACCTGGCTGTCGCGCTTGGTCGGCCTACAGTTGCCCTGTATACCGACAGCATTCCAAGTTTGACAGGAGTTTTGCCTAGTCAAGGGGCGTGCGCGATAAATATTGGCAACTCCGGTCAAATTCCAAACCCCGAGCAGGTCGCTACCATTATTGATACTTTAGCGTAACCGTAATTGCTAACCGTTATTTTAATTAACAGCCACGGAATCGACGTGCCATCCGATCAAATGTCAGATAAATTACCGGTGTGGTAAACAAGGTTAAGACCTGACTCAGTAGTAAACCGCCGACCATTGTAATTCCCAATGGTCGGCGTAATTCCGATCCCATCCCGGTATCGATCATCAGCGGCAACGCCGCGAACAGGGCAGCGAGAGTCGTCATGAGAATTGGTCGAAAACGTAACAAACTCGCTTGATAAATCGCCTCATGCGGAGTTTTTCCGAGTCTGCGCTCAACGTCAAGAGCGAAGTCGATCATTAAAATTCCGTTTTTCTTGACAATGCCGATCAGCAAAATAATGCCGATAATGGCAATCACATCTAAATCCGTTTCGGAAATTCGTAGAGCAAGCAACGCACCAACTCCCGCAGAGGGTAATGTCGAAAGTATTGTTATCGGGTGGATATAACTTTCATACAGCACCCCCAGAACGATATACATGGTAATGATCGCCGCTAGAATGAGCAACGGCGTATTAGTCAAGGAATCTTGAAACGCTGCCGCCGTGCCCTGGAAACTTGAATGAATGCCCGGAGGCAAGTCAAATTCATTAGTAGCGTTGCGAATCTCGTCAATTGCGGCTCCTAGTGAATTTCCCGGAGCGGGATCAAAAGAAAAAGTCACAACTGGAAACTGACCAAGATGATGAATGGCGAGCGGGGCATTGCGCTCTTCAATTCGCGCCATACTCGACAATAATAGCTGGTTTCCATTATTTCCTGTCACATAAAGATTTTTTAGCGATTGAATGCCATTTCGCTGTGAACCTGGATCGGCCTCCAACACTACTCGATATTGATTAGATTGAGTAAAAACTGTGGAGATCAGACGTTGACCAAAGGCGTTATAGAGAGCGTTATCAATGGCGGCGACACTTACTCCCAAACGACTGGCGCTATCTCGATCAATGGCAATAAAGGCTTGAAGACCACGATCTTGAAGATCGGCAGAAACATTGGTCAACAGCGACGATTGTTCCAAGCGTTTGCTTAACCGTGGTGCCCAGAGAGTTAGCAGCGCCAAATCGGGAGATTCTAGGATGAATTGATATTGCGTGTGGTATGCCTGGTCATCAATAGTTACGTCTTGAACCGGCTGAAGATGGAGCGATATGCCCGCGACGGTGGTGACTGCGTCGCGCAGTCGTTGAATTACCGCGTTGGCGTTAGTGCGCTCGGCGAGCGGTTTGAGATTGATGAGCATCCGCCCGGCGTTGAGTGTGGCATTGGTGCCATCCACCCCGATGAACGACGAAACGCTGGCTACTGCTGGATCGCGAGTCACCACTGCGGCGAGAGCCTGCTGGCGCGTCGCCATGACGGCGAATGAAACCGATGGCGGAGCCTCGGAAAATCCCTGAAGAAGTCCGGTGTCCTGGACTGGCAGGAAACTTTTGGGAATCATCCAGTATAAAACGACACTTAGCACCAGGGTGGCCATGGCAACCGCGAGGGTCAACCCCTGGTGGTCAAGAACCCGGCGCAAGGCATATCCATAGCTACTAATGACGGCATCAAGTCCACTTCCAATCCAGCGCGTCCAACGACTTTCCGTAGCAGCGGCGGGATGCAGGAGCCGGGCACACATCATTGGGGTGAGCGTCAGCGAGACCACGGCTGAAAGCAGAATCGAGACCGCAAGGGTAATAGCGAATTCTCGAAACAATCGTCCCACCACATCACCCATGAATAAAAGAGGAATCAAGACCGCGACTAGGGAAAAGGTTAATGAAAGGATGGTGAAGCCAATTTGGCCCGCACCATCGAGCGCAGCCTGGCGTGGGGCGATCCCTTTCTCCAGGTGACGAGCGATGTTTTCCACCATCACAATGGCGTCATCAACCACGAAACCAGTACCGATGGTTAGCGCCATCAGGGTGAGGTTGTTGATGCTGAAACCAACAAAATACAAGACGGCAAACGTTCCCACTAATGACACCGGCACCGCCACTGCTGGAATCAACGTCGCTGATGGATTACGCAGGAATAAAAAAATCACCATTACCACCAAGACCACGGCGATTAACAGAGAATTTTGCACATCCGCGACCGAGGCGCGAATGGTCACGGTGCGGTCGGTGAGCAGATGTGCGTCAATATCGCCAGGTAGTGTGGCGCGTAGTTGCGGGAGCAACTGCTTGATTCGGTCAACGACCGCGATCACGTTAGCACCTGGCTGACGTTTAACATTAACTAAAATTGCTTTATTGGTGTCGGCCCAAGCCTGAATGCGGACATTCTCGGCGTCCTCAACCACCGTGGCGATATCTCCGAGTCGCACGGGTGCGCCGTCGCGGTGGGCGATGATCAAGCGTTGGTAGTCACCGGCGGAATGGAGCTGATCATTGGCATCGATAGTGGAGGCGCGGGCGATACCATCGAAGCCACCCTTGGACTGATTGATATTGGCGTTGGCGATGGCTAGACGTAAGTCTTCCCAACCGAGGCCGGTTGCAGCCAACGCCGCCGGATTGACTTGAATACGCACTGCCGGACGCTGTCCGCCGCTCAGGCTCACCAGTCCGACGCCAGGGAGTTGCGCGATACGTTGGGCGATGCGGGTATCTACCAAATCATGAACCGTGGCGAGCGGCAGGGTCGTGGAAGTGACGGCGAGGGTCAAAATCGGTGCGTCGGCGGGATTGACCTTGTTGTAGATGGGTGGCGCGGGTAAATCATTAGGCAATAAGGTGGTTGCCGCATTGATCGCTGCCTGAACCTCCTGCTCGGCCACATCCAGCGCCAGGGTTAAATTGAAGCGGAGGATAATGATCGAAGCACCCCCTGAACTAGTGGAAGACATCCGGTTAAGTCCCGGAATTTGTCCAAATTGTCGCTCCAACGGGGCGGTGATTGACGAAGTCATGACCTCCGGACTTGCTCCTGGATAGAGGGTGACCACCTGAATAGTTGGATAGTCCACTTGAGGCAGCGCCGATATAGGCAGCAGTCGGTAGGCCAATGCTCCCGCTAAAATCACGGCGAGAGTCAGCAACGTCGTGGCTACCGGGCGAAGAATGAAAGGGCGTGAAGGGTTCATAAATCCTTGGTGTGGAAATCCTCGATCCCGTAGGGTCAAGAAGTTATTGATGATAAAAAAATACGTAAGGAGTTACAACCATATCGACTTTATAACTATCACGTTAAAGGAGTATGTTGATTTTTTTGATGGCGGTAATGATATCTAACGTGAACTCGACGTAAGGAGTCGAGTTTTTTGAAATTCGCATCACAAAGTAG
>CAUYTW010000080.1 GCA_963575715.1 Gammaproteobacteria bacterium
TGTTGATACTCCTTAATATTTTATATTATATCATTTTATAGCTCTTTAGCTATAGGGTGGATTGCCCATAATCACGCGAATATCCAAAGCCTTTTGTTTTACCCGCCGGGCGCTATTATCCACCAATAACGCGCTGACCAAATCTTCCTTTTCGTGAAGTTGGAAAGTATCGGTGAGACAAATGCCCGCGAAAGGTTGATACGCGCCACCCACCAGTTCATGATAGGTCGATTCGATATTAATGGCGGCGATGTAATAAGCCAATAGTACAATTTCATTGGCGTGGATTTCATTTTGATACTTGTGTGGTAACTGTTCTCGGGTAATTAGTCCACTTTGCAATAATCGGGTGATAAAGGTGCCGGTGCCCGTAAATGGATCGAGAATATGCACGCCTTCACTGCCTAGCGTCTTGCCAAACTCCTTCATCAAGAGATGATTGACGCTGTGAATAATAAAATCCACCACTTCCACGGGCGTGTAAACAATGCCTAGTCGCTCGGTCATACGTGGAAAAGCGTTGCGGAAAAACTTGTCATATAACTCGACCACAATTTTCTGTTTTCCCGCCGCGCTATCGATACCCGTGGCACGCATTTTCACGCTGTCGTAAAAGGATTGCAGGGTATCGGCTTCTTTATCCAGATGATGCTCATGTAGTACATCCAAGACGCCCTGCATGGCCATCGACATCGGGTTATTCACGGCAAAGCTATATCCAGAAAATAGCGCATCGAATACGGGCTTGGTGATTAAATGCTGTGCCAGCATTTCGATAATTTCACTATCGCTGATGCTGTCGTTGATATCGTCGCGTAATTCGTGGGCAAAAGAGTGAAATGCCTCACGTTCTCGGATATTGGCCGGATTTTCCACAATTCCGATAATCCGGTCGATATGGGTACGGGCAATTCTGGCAATGTCATTGGCCCAATCTTCCCAATGGTGACGATTGCCCACCTTTTGCACCAATTTAGCGTAAATGGCGCGTTCTATTTCTCCGATCTCGAATTGCATATCGAATTGTTTTTCTTGACCAGGAGGATGATTCTGGTTCCCCAGGTTAAAATTGCCCTTGCCGGTTTTCCGTTGCGCTTTACCCTTGGCGGCTTTCTGAATGGTGTCGGTGATGGCGATGATTTCCATTTTGCTGGTGTCCTTGCCAATTAAATCCAGTTTATTGACCATCGCGTCAAAACGATCATCATGAGAACGCAAGGCTTGTAATACTTGCCAGACCACGGCATAGGTTTTGTTATCGTTGAGTGCTTCGTGTGGTTCAACGCCAGCGGGAATCACCACGGGCAATATCACATAGCCCCGCTGCTTGCCCGGCGCGTTACGCATAACCCGCCCAACCGATTGCACCACGTCCACTTGCGAATTGCGTGGGGTGAGAAATAACACGGCGTCGAGCGCCGGGACATCCACGCCTTCGGAAAGACAACGCACATTGCTGAGAATGCGGCAGGTATTCGGTGCCGCCTCGGATTTAAGCCAATGAATCCGCTCTTCCTTGGCGCTGGCATTCATACCGCCGTCAACGTGCCGTGCTTCACAGGAAAGCCGTAATGGCCCCTCGGCTTTTTCTGTTTCCTGATAGGCCTCGACCACGGTTTGAAACATCGCGGCAATGAGCTTGGAACTGACTTTGTGCGTCTTCATTCCCTTGGCTACTTCAATTACCTGACAAAAAGCCACGGCGCGTTTCATGGCGGCGTTATCGGTCAAATCATTGGTTAGCCCTTGTTTGGATAACGCCTTCCAACAACCGACAATTTTGGCCGCGTCATCCATTTTGAGTTGATTGTTTTCGTCCTTGAGGAGACTTTGCAAGCGACGACTGACATGTTTTTCTTCCACCGCGAGGACGATGACTTTGTAATCCACCAATAACTTGCGTTGCACGGCCTCGGAAAAGGTAATGGCATGAAGCAGGGTTCCATAAAGCGTTTCGTCATCCATGGAACAAAGGGTGACGTTATCCTTTTCGGCGAGGGCTTTGGCGCTGTTGCCGTAAATGCGCGGGGTGGCGGTCATATAGATCCGCTTGGTCGCGTGGATGAAATTATTATTATGCACTTTCACAAAAGTGCTTTCTTCCTCGCCTTCAAAAATAGCGCCGGTGGTGCGGTGGGCTTCATCGCAAATGATGAGATCGAAGTTATCAAATTCATGATCTTTTTGGGCGCGGTGAATGACTTCAATGGAATGATAGGTTGAAAACACCACGCTCATGTGTTGCGGGTCATGACGCTTGTTGATTTCCCGGGCTAGACTTTCGGCATTGGTGGTGGCGGGGTAGCGTAATTCGTGGGTGAAGGTCTGAACGGTATCATCGTCCTTTTTGCGTTTCTTGCCGACATCGCTATCGGAGCAGACCGCGAAACAATGGAGTGGAATTGCGCTTTCCTGGGTCCATTCGGTGAGACTTTGAGAAAGCAGGGCCAGACTGGGCACCAGAAAAAGCACGCGCCCATTCTTTCCCGCCACGCTTTCGGCAATCTTGAGACTGGTAAAAGTTTTTCCAGTTCCACACGCCATGATTAATTTGCCACGATCAGCATTTTGCAATCCAGTCAGTACATTTTCCAGCGCGTGTTCCTGATGGGGTCGTAATTTCTTTTTGGGCTTAATGATTGGATCTTGATGAGGTTGATATTGTTTCCAGTCAATCTGGCTATTTTCCAGATCATGGAGATCAATTTTGCTCACTGGAGGTTGTTGATCACGTAACGCATCCTCGGCGTGCTCGCTCCAATGCGCGGTGGTACTAATAATGATGCGATGCGTGAATGGTTTTTTACCGGAGGCGGTGAAGAAACTGTCGATATCTTTTTTTTGTAGTGTGTAATCTTCCGCGTAGAGTTTGCACTGGATGGCGTGATATTCGCCGGTACCGTTGGTTTTTGCTACCAAGTCGATACCGGTATCGCGTTGGTCCAGACCTTGCTCTTTAGCCCAATCCGGGTAGAGCCGGACATCGCAATAGAGATCGCGGTAACTGGCTTCGTTACGCAAGTAACAACGGATGAGTTCTTCAAAATAGGTACCTTTTTCGCGTTCGGTGACGGCGATGGAACGGTAGGTGTTGAGCAGTTGTGAAAGAGTGTTGCTCATGGTGTACTCCTTGCAATGGTGGCCACGGCCTGATCCCAGGAAATTCCCTCTCCCATGTTTTTTTGAATCAGGTCACGCAAATTATTGGGCGGCTCTCGTAAAATATCATCCCGACAATTTTTTATCGTGGCGGTTATGGTTCGGTTTATGTTCCCAACGCGCTGGGCGCGGATAAACGCGGTTCTTAAATCTTTATCGTTTGGTGGGATGAATCGGCCAACGCCATGACTCCTTAATTTTTCCTCCAGCCAGGCAATGAATCGTGGTGAATCCATCGCGTTCAATTCAACCCGCCGACCATACCATTGGTTGCCGATAAAATTGCTTTTTGTCACCAAGAAATCGGCCTCGGCTTGGGTGGCTCCTTGCTCCTTCAATTTTGGCCTTGGATCATTCTTTCCATATTCGACTTCCTCACTGGTTAGATTCATGGCAACAATATCATCCAGCCTTAACCCAAGGTCAACAACTTTTGGTGGTTTCCTGAATTGATAACGCCGTCCGTTACTTTTAATGGTATGCGCTATTGTAAATCCAGACTTGTCGAAATCATGCAACACTAAAATAGTCACACCATGATTGGACATATTCTCCACAAGCATTCGCGCCGCTGTAGTGCTCATCCCCTTGGTGCTGAAAATGGCGATATCAAAACGGTTGGCGATATTCGCCTGTCTCAGGATGGAATCAAACCCCTCCTTTTCAATAAACAGTGCGTAACGGTAGCGTAAAACAGGGCCTTTTGTATTAATCTCATCGGGTATCCTGATATTGTCGATTCGGTCATCCACCAGATCGTGCCAGTCGTGGATATGATTTCTTACCGCCAACGTCCCGATTCCAATTCTGATTCGGGTATGGGGTTCCTCGAAATGACCACGATCATCGAACACCACATCCCAATTGTGGCACTCCTCGGAATGTTCCATCAGGTAATCTGGAAGGAGTCGTTGGGTGAAAGTAGCGCTATTTTTCCATGGAGAAGTTTTTCCGGTTAGCTCGATAATCCTTGGCCGTGCAGCGTACATAATTTGACGAGCGTTTGCGGGAAGATTGCCGCCACCACTGGCGTGAAAATACGCTTCCTGCATTACCAGCGCCGCCGCCGATTTCACGGACATGTTTTTTTCCTTATGGCGAGTTAATAGCTCGTTCCAGTCACGTCGGCTGATTCGCCGATTTCTATCCTTGGCCTCGGTGAATTTTTTTGTGGCCAATCTGACCATGCGCTCCATGTCCCTACCCATTTCCATTGGAATAAATGCTTTAGTCTTGCCGCGATCCCGATAATGAATGACTGGGCAGGCCAGATGCACGATCAGCGCCACGCCATCTTCATGATCAATTCGTGCGTCGCGCATGGCTTCGTTTAATTCGTCGAAAGGGATACCCAGTACTGGCGTCCAATTAATTCCAGCCCGAACCATCCTTCCCGCATCGTCGCTGTTAAACACACCAAAGGCGACTTCGAGGACATAAGGTAATCCATTCACGATTCCCGTCGCCTTGCGATACTCAATCGAATTCTCGCCTATTCCACAGGAAATGAGATGGTGATGGAAATTATCCCTGCCTATGACGCCAAGGGCCTCGGGTTTCACTTGACGGCTGCCCTGTTTCATTGCCTCCAATAATGTGGAAATTAACCCCATGTCAAAATCATCATTGGCCAATAAATCCTGGAGTGTTTTTCCGGTTAAACCGGAATGAGCCAATACAGACTTGGCTTTTTGCGTGCCTGACAATCCATGAAATTCCCGGATGAACTCGTTAATGGTCGTGCATTGATCCGCTTTCAACCGCAAGGCCAGCAAATCCCTGAATCGTTCATTGGTGTACCAATGTGGCGAGGTCTCCTGAGCCGGCCAGTGATTCCACGCTGGTGAAAGAGCTGCGTCATCATTGATGGTCAGGTGAGGATTGAAGATTTTGAACCCTTCAATCAGTGCGTTGTAAAAACTCGATGATTTTGTCTGGCCAATGAAGCCCAGCTTCAAAAGTGATCCGCGTCCCGATTTTTACAGAGTGATTCACTTTTGTTACCGCGACTCGTGGCGTTTGTTGTATCCGATCCAGGGTCACGTTCACCTGGCAGCCATAATCGGCGGTTTCTACAATAATCTTGCTGGTTCCCGTGGCAACGAACGGTGCGGCCCATGCCGTTTTCAGCGGCGCGGGACATTTCAAATAACGGCCTACTCATGGATCACCGCCTTTGGTCCTTGGGAATTCCGATACGACCGGCACACGAACGGAGATTGCAAAGGTCCGTATCGGTGCGGACATTGCCCACTAACCAGATGATGACAAATGCCACACCCCGGTATCGGGGTGGACTCATTCGCCGCCAGCAGCGCCATGAGTTCCGCCTTGTTGGCTGCCATCCCGGCCTTGATGTCGTTTGGTAAACCGCCGGGACAGCGCCAGCGCAGCGCTTCGCCATCACGCCATAGCGTACCGCCATGATTTTGTACGGTATAGCTGTTCCGTTATAAAACGGTTAAAAATAATTAGCAAAAAGGTCATTAACG
>CAUYTW010000081.1 GCA_963575715.1 Gammaproteobacteria bacterium
CGGGAAAGACCGGCTCCTAATTCTGAAAACCGCCCGCTTTCCTCCCTGCCCGGCTTAAAGCAGGGGTGGCTCTCTCGCCGGCATTTGGTGAGCCAGGGAAGACGAGCGACCCCCCACGTCCGGTTGCGTAGCGAAGCGGAGGACGCAGGGCAGATTTTGGTGATTGTCCGCCGCGTCCGCACGGTTCGCAATTCATCGGACGCCCACATTCCGGAACGCCATCGACCACGCATTAGCGGCGGACTCCAATCTGTAAAAATTACTGCCACGGGCGGTGATAAGCGCCAAGGGTGGTTTGGGAACCTTCGCTGACTTTGGCTAATTCAGCTACCCATTCTGGTTGAGGAACAAAACGCTCTGCATTGCGGCGACAGGAATCTAAAGCCGCACGCCAAACTCGTGTGACCTGCGCTACGTAGGCGGGACTGCGCTGACGCCCTTCGATTTTAATCGCCGCTACACCAATCGACTGCAGTTTTGGCAGAATTTCAAGAGTATTCAGGCTAGTAGGTTCTTCAATGGCGTAATAGACATGGTTTCCCACTTTGAAACGTCCTTTGCACAGGGTGGGATAGCCGGCGGATTCGCCAGGAAGATAACGATCAATCAGTATCCCTCCGAGGCGTGTAGTCCGTCCTTCACGGGTTTCTTCCCAGCGCACATGACTCCCCGGCGAGCAGGCACCAAAGGTATTGGGTGACTGGCCAGTTGCGTAGGAAGAAAGAATGCAACGCCCCTCAACCATCACGCACAGGCTCCCAAATCCGAATATTTCCACTGGAACCGGAGAGTTTTCAATTACATGGCTAACTTGGGCCAACGATAGTACGCGTGGTAAAACGACTCGTCGAATGCCAAAAAGACGATGATGGAAACGGATGGATTCATAATTGGTTGCTGATGCTTGCACCGACAAATGACGCGCAAGCGCCGGATGGCGCTCAGTAGCGTAATCCAATAACCCAAGATCAGCCAAAATTAAAGCATCAACCCCAAGATCCGCAGCCCGGTCAACGGCATCAGTCCAACGCTGCCAACCGGCGGGTTGGGGGTAGGTGTTAATTGCAACAAATATCCGGCGACCACGGGCGTGGGTATAACGTACCCCCTCGCTGGCGGTACGGGCATCGAAATTCAACCCAGCGAAGTGGCGGGCATTGGTGTCATCGCGAAAGCCCATGTAAACCGCGTCGGCACCGTTATCGACGGCTGCCTTGAGCGAGGGCAGGTTACCTGCGGGACAAACAAGTTCCATGGTGGTTTCCAAATCATCAAAACATTTAGTTTTTTGACTCTGCTTTTTTAAAGGTGAGCATTAGTGTTTATTCATGGCACATATATGAATAATTTACTCTCCGTTGATAGTGTTGTCACTACAACTAAAGTCTCGCCTCGGCAGTCTCAAGTATGAATCGAACCGGAACGTCGTCACGCGTGGTTGTAACTGAGCTGTAGTTTTCCAGTAACGATTAATTTCAAATGCCGCGCCGCTCTCCCCAAATATTAATATGTAACCGTGGTGAATAGCGATAACCATATTTTTTACACATTTCAGCCAGCCAGGACTGTTTTTGTTTAATCCTTTCTTCTGTTATGCCTTGCGGCATCAGAATAACCAAACAAGACGGTATATTCAGTTGTTCAACTAATTTTTCGATTTCAGTTAAATCCTGTGGCGTGTCAACCACAAATTTAATTTGACAATCATAAGTATCTAAAAATTGACGAAGCGCCGCAAGATTAATTCTTTCTTGTTCATGACGAACAGTCCAAATACGATCGTTATCAGGGGTGGAATTAGCTAATTTTGGGCTTAATGAAATCAAGTCAGCCTTGATAGCTACAAATGCGGTACCATTCGTTTCAACAGTGAGATGATGTTTTTGATCATGAAGTTTTTGGCATAATTCTACGAGATGAGCCGCTTGAATACAAGGTTCTCCCCCGGTGATGACGATATGTTTAACGTTAAATTTATTAACTCCAGTAATCACTTCATCAACGGTAATTTCTTTATTTTCAGGTTGCCAACTGGTGTAAGGAGTATCACACCATCCGCAACGCAAATTACAATAACTGGTGCGAAAAAAAACTGACGGCATACCAACAAAAATACCTTCACCCTGAAGACTGTAAAAAATTTCACTATATTTCATAATATCCTCGGCGCGTTTTTGTCTATCAATCACAAAAATTGCCTTTTGTTTTTTCTACAAATTGCGCTTACGCGCCTAGTGATGGAAACTCTTTGGCTTCGCTCTCCTCACCAAAATTGCAACGTAGTTCAATTGCGCGGACTGACGCTGATCAAATGTGGACTTGCAAATGTTACCTCACAGAGCCACCTTCGATCCCGAATGACGGCAGATTGGTGATAGCTGTTAATTCATAGACAGCCAGACCCGTGCATGTTTCCTGAATGGTTACCCGCGCTACTTTAACGCCAGAACGTAAATCCATTTTTGATACTTTTTCAAAAAGATATTGTGCCATCACTTCAGCAGACGGTTCCGCAGAAAAAGTAAAAATTTTCATGCCGCTGTCGCGCAGGCCAGGTAGCAAGGGATCATTTTCATTGGCTAAATAAGCGTGATCCCAGCATTCATTCATCCATTTCTTCAAATGGGTTTTGATATCCCCAAAATCCATGACAAATCCGTCATTATTCAAAGCGTCCGCTATCAATTCAATCGTGGCTTCACCGCTATGTCCATGTATATTGCGACATTTTCCCTGGTGATGTATCAATCGATGTGCGTATTCATATTTTATTCTAGTAATAATGGTATACATGGATTATTTTTAGACCCAAGAACAAGAATGGTGCTTTATTCAGTTTTATCAATTTCTAAACGATAGGTTGATTTTTCCTCTTCGTGAAAAAATGATATAAAATCAAATCCGAATGTATGAAATTGAATAAAATCATTATTTTTAAGTTTTACATCCTCCTTTATCCTCTGATGATTGACATAAGTACCGTTGCTGCTGCCCAAATCCCTTAGCCAGAAAGAAAAGTCACGAAATTCGATAATAGCGTGACGACGGCTGATAGTGGCGGCGTTAATCTGTAAATGCGCAATATTAGACTGCTCCCAATCAGAACTACGACTGATTATGGTAGTGGTGCGAGTTAACGAAAATTCACCAATACCTTCTGTGCCACGACGATCAATCAGTTTAGCCAAAACAGAGGAAGATTCTAATTTGGATAAGGAAGAAACTGATAATTTTGCATTTTCTGTCTTTTTATCTTCCTTTTTTTCTTCTTTAATCGGAATATTATTTTTTATTCCCTTGGAGATATCATACGATTGTATTTGAAATTTTATAGTTTTATTCAATATTTCATCATCTACTGCGTAACTATCAAGCAAAGTTTCATCCATCAAAGAACCAGTGGAACTTTTATTAAAACTACTAAACTTGGACAGTATAGGTTTTATCCAGTTAGTATTTATCCACTTCCTATTTATCGAATTCTGAACGATGGTTCGTAAAAAATTAAAGCGTTTTTTTATTTCTAATATAATAATGCTAATAACAAAAAAAACAATTAACCACCATCCGAGATGACCCGCATCTGATTCGTTGGGGTTGTTTTCTTTAATTAACTGATTTTTAATTGTTTTTATTGCTGATAATGGTTGTGAAGTAGGAGCTTTTGGAAGCGCAATGGATGGTGGATCAAGGGCAGATGAGTGAGAAATATTTTGTGGATAATCTACTATCACGTTATTTTTTGCTTCCTTTTTTTCTTCAGAAATGAGGGCCTTAGTATTTTTTTTCGCATCTTCGGTTATCAACGTGGTTGTCAATTTTGGCCGTAAAGGCATTTCTATCGTCGGAGGAGGGAGCGAAGCAGCTTCCATTGGCAAGGGTATTACTGCTGAAGTAGCGATTGAAGAAGATTGCGGCGAGGTAATGAATGGTTTATTAGTCGAAGCTATGTCATCGTTTTCTGGAACAGGCGCTACTGACGTAGCTAATTTAGGAGAATGCAAGGTGGGCGTTGCAATAGAAGAGACTGATGGAACGATCTGTTCCTGAATCCGATGAAAAGCATTACGCATTTCCTTATGATCGAAAACTCGGAAGTAGTCTCCACGAGTACGCCAAGCCAGAGACTGAAGGAGCTGATAATCAGCACTTTCAGTAAAGGCAATACCAAATAAACGAATACGATTTTCCACACATTCTTCAGCTAGTTCATGAAGAAGCCATCTAGTTTTATCCCGGTCGCGGGCAATATTGCCAGTATCCATGTAGCCATCGGTAAGCAATAAAATCGCCTTGGCAGCACGAGGTCGACCTTGATTTTTTAGTAGATAGATCGCTTTTTCCACGGCATCAGCGATGTCGGTACGCGACCCTCGATAAGAAATTCGCTGGATAGCATCGCGTATTCTTTCATGGGATCTGGCCGAACTGATTGGAAAAAGGGGAATCGCCTCCCTTTCAAAAGAAAATAGTGCCAGGTTGGTATCGAAATCAAGCTGATCAGTAAAAGAAGTAATCACTTGCCGAAGAAAAAAGTTTGGGTCATGTTTTTTCATGCTTCCGGAATTATCCACCAGCATGACCAAATCAGTTTCACTGGCCTGAATCACAGGTAAGAACAATGAAAAAAGCCATAGGCTAATCAATAATCGAGATATGAATTTTTTTAACATGAGAAAAAACTTCATTGCAAGAATTTGAGTCCGCCGCTAATGCTATAGTCGCTCGCTTTTCCTGTCGAGCGTGAAAAAAAGAAGAATGTTGAAGTATTTAACGGGTCGGTATGGGTAGACCGCGCACGATTTCAAAAGCTGCCCGGAGCAAAGTTTCCATTTGAACTGCAAGAATGGGCAAGGTATACATCATGATAAAAAAACCTGCTCCTAAGGAGATGGGAAATCCGACGGCGAAGATATTAAGGGCGGGCGCTGCGCGACTGGCGACCGCGAACGAGAGATTGATCAGCATCAATACCCCCACCGCAGGAAGAGCAATCAACAATCCACCCCGCAGAATTATTCCCGCCCATGCCGTGACATCCCACCACGTTTCCGGCGCGGGTCCAACAGGACCAACCGGTAAACTCTGAAAACTTTGCGCCAAGGCTTCCAGGGACATCAGGTGACCATTCATGGACAGATAAACAAGGGTCACCATTAAGCTGTAAAACTGGCTCACGATAGGCACGGGTACGCCATTTTGCGGGTCTATCAAAGAAGCGAAACCCAATCCCATCAATTGCCCCACCATTTGGCCACCTAGCTCCACCGCTGAAAAGATAAGGCGCAGGGTAAAACCCATCGCGCTTCCAATGAGCACTTGATTGAGCACGCTCAGGCCAGCTTCCAGACTCAAAGGGTCGACAGGCGGTGGTACTGGCAGTGTCGGAACGATAACACTGGTAATCACCACCGCATACACCATGCGGATTCGCGCGGGAATTGCCTTGGTGCCCAAAATGGGGGCAGCCATGAGTAGACTTGCAATCCGAAATAAGGGCAAGATACCCGCTTCCACCCATGAAACAATTTGGTTGCTGGATAAATCCAGAATCATCATCAGTGTCTCCGATAAACTGCGCCCTTTAGGAATGAGTCAGGAACCCCACGGCTAAAGGCGGGGGCTTGAGAAGTCAAATTCACAAGTTC
>CAUYTW010000082.1 GCA_963575715.1 Gammaproteobacteria bacterium
AAAGGGAGAGGGGCTATTTGGTTATCCACCATAATAGGTAGCAACTTGGGTTAACCAAAAGAATTAAAATTTTCCAACAACATCCAGTGTGAAAGTGCAACTTCTACCTCGTCAGCCATTTTACGCCAGGAAAATTTTGCTGCTCTTGCGTGACCCTTGCGCAGCAGTTCAGTGCGCACAGATGCTTGTTGCACCGTAAGAAGCGCCTGGTGCATTTCCTCTAAGTTGTCGGGATCGACATAGATGGCGGCGTCGCCAGCGACCTCGGCGATGGAACTATTGTTGCAAGTAATTACCGGACAGGAGCAGGCTATGGCTTCCAGCACCGGAAGACCAAATCCCTCATAACGCGAAGGATAAGCCAAAGCAATGGCATCCGCATAGGCACACTGAAGATCCTCATCGGAAAGTACCAGCAGGTAGATCTGAGCAGCTCCGACGCATTCGGCAAATTCGGATTCCAGGGTCGGGGGGGAATTGGTACAAACGATGGCATAGTCGCTGCGGCGCTCGCCGAAACAAGCGAACGCCCTAAAAAATAGGAGCGCGTTCTTATAGTCATTTCTTGATCCTGAAATCAGGAAATAGGGGCGGTGGATGCCGTGGCGCTCCTTGAAGTTTTTAATCTGTTCTGTCGCAGGAGTACGGAAATCGGTACCACAATAAGCCGTGATCACCTGCTCTGGCGCGATTTCTGGGAAGAAGCGCCGCAGGTCACGGGCCGTCGAGTTGGATATCGCCAGATAGCCTCCGCAGTAGCGAATCGCGTCATGTTTTTCGCGCCATTGCTCGTTATTCAGATCAAAACCCATGACTTCAGGGATCATGTCGGGTACCAACAACACGGCGCGAGTCGTTAGGGGGGTTGTGTAGTAGGTCGAGATGAACAGCGTGATGCGTTCCTGGTCACAAATGCCCTGGAGCAAGCGCCGGTCAGCCTGACGGTCGGCATAATCATGGAGCGGGGCATCGACATAGCGAATACCGGCAAAGCGCGGTGCGGTGTAGGCGCGGTCAATAACGACGATGAACTCGCTGAAGCCGTTGGCCGACCATTCGATCAGTAGACTCTTCCAGAGGCGTGAGATGCCCGAGGCAAAGCGAAAAAAGGTGCCGTCGAGAGCAATTCTGGCGTTGGCCGCGCGCAGGCGTGCTAGTGAAGTGACACGCTGGTTATCGCGGGAGGCGAACCCAAAGGGGTTGGTCAGCCAGGCATGGAAATTTTCGTTACAGGCATGGCCGGGATTGCGAACCCATTCGCCAAGTTCGGCACCAACTCGTGCCGACAGCGGTGTCTTCGACAGCAAAAAGTAGCCACCAACAAGATACGCGAATCTGCCATGCTTTCCCGCGAGCTGGGCGAAGGCCGCCGTTGAATAAAAAAATACATGCTGACCAGATTCCGGCGAGAGATAGCTCCAATCAGCGCCCTGGCCATCGTGGATGCCGGTGGTACCAACGATGATATCGACGCCAGTGGCGAAAATTGTTTCCCACTCCTCAGACGGGTTAGCGAAATGTTCGGCGCATTCGAATATCGTCACCAACCTAACCGGTCGATCAAACTGGTCCCAACTAAAACCGTCACAGAATTCGCCGTTGCCGTATTTGTCATAACTGTAGTAGTTATAGCCAATATCGCGCATCAGGCGTGCTAACAGCCCGGTACCACCGCCGAAATCCACGCAGCGGTCGCTGGCGCGAATGCCCAGGATGTCGAATAACCGCCGCAATATGAAAAAATTAGTCAGGGTACGCGAGGCCTTGCCGGTGTCAAAGCGCTCAGGCTTTTGAGAGTAGGCTTCCTTCAGCCAGTAAGGCGTTTCGGTCTGAAGGGAACCGCAATTCGTACATTTGAAGTACGTTACTGTATATTTGAAAAGTACCTGGCGTGAAAACGTTGGCTCCGCCGTCGAGCCGCATAGCCGACATTGCGACTTGCCGTTGTGTTTTCTTTGATGCAAAAACAAATTTTCGCCACGAATGTTTTTTTCGCCAAGGAGGAACATGAAACCCACAGGCCAATCACGCAAACTGGCGATGGCGAGAGAAACATTCGATTCCTGGTTACCAACGAAGTAGTGGCATCGAATCGCCAGCAGGGCATCAATCAGCACTTCTTCTCCGATGGCTACGCCATCTTGGCCACTCATGTAATGGACGCCGACGTTAGAGGCGCTACGCGAGGCTTGTGTACACAGCAGACGATTGCCATAGCGCCGATTAAATTCATCGATCATCGGTGCCGAGTCGGTGAGCAGGAAGACGCCGATGTTCGGATTCAATTCAATGATGCGATCGATGAAAGAAAAATATTTGGCATTCACAGATACAAGTTGCGGAGATTCATTGATCTTGTCGGAACCACGAATATGCACGGCCACCCAGGGACGGGTACGCATGTGGCGCGCAACGAAATCCTCCACTTTGGCAGCAATACGCGGTACAGGCCTCAAGTAATTCTGGAATAGGATGGCGTAGACTGAGTCTTCCGATAGGCCGTAGTAGCGTGAGCTATGGCCAATCCAGGGAAGGATGGAACTCAAGGTGGAGAAAAAATCACTCACGATGAGAGTTTCAGGCCGATTAAACAGGTACTGTGCGGCAAGACGTGAACCTTCGCCTTCCCACTTATTTACGTTCTCGACGTAGAGTGTCTTGCGGCACCATTTCGCAGGATAGATGGTCGCGTCCGGTGGCACATCTTCAATAGTGACGGACGAAATTGGTTGAAAAAAATGATCAAAGGAATTGGTGTCTTCCGGACGGCGAAATAAGCAGTTCTCGCCCCAAAGGATAATTGGCGTGCGTCCAGTCAGCTCTGCCAGCAGTAACTGACTTGCCAGATGGTGGACTTCACTCCAGAATCCGTAACCCCAAGCCTTGATGAGTAAGTAACGCCGATCACAGTCATTGGTTTGCACGCGCTCCGAAAGTTCAAAGCCGTTGACCATGCCGTAGCCTTGGCGCAGATCTGCCAACAGTTTTAGGGCGCTGGCATTTCCGGGGTTGTTGGCGAGGTAGTGACGTGCGTGAATTTCGGACTGAGGCAGATTACCCTGCCGAAATAGATCAAGTGCGGTAATTAACAAGGATTGATAGCCTTACATATTCTTTCAGTAGTCCGGATCTGTGGATGGCTATCCACCTTTGGTTAGGTGGTACTTTCGGTTTGCAATAAGCGTAGACTTTCCTCGACGCCTGCCGCAGCAGTCAAGCCAGCAACATTTCGCTTGGTGAAAAATCCCTCAAAACCATTAAATCGCTGCACGTATTCAATGATTAGCGAGGAATGTTCAGAAGCACTGCTGAAAATTTGCTTGAGACCTTCTTCACGCGAACCAATCACATCAAGCAGAAAATCCTTTCCCTTGGCGCGGATCGCTTCGACTACATAGTCGATGTTTGCAACGCCATTGGTTTCACCATCGGCTACGGAGAGCGCGATATGATGCAGGCGTGGGCCATAATTGCGCACGAAATTTTCAGTAGGCGAAGGCAGGCTGACCAGGTAATTGACAAAATACGGATGGTTGGCTGCAGTAAACACCTTGGCAGGGCTAGTGCTTTCTTGCGGATAATGAATACTCTTGGTGACGTTGGTCGAGGAATTTTGATCGGCAATATCATACGACCCCCAGTAGTAATAACTCGACAGCGTCAAATATTCAAGGATTGCAACCTCGCGGTTTTGGCTGTAAACGCGCGTCGCTAAGTGATCGATGGGCAGGATCAGTTTGTCTAGGCCAAGGGCTTGCTGAATTTCTTTAGCTTCCAGATAGCCACGATTGACATCGTCACGGATCGTGCTGTTGCCCAGCGCGTAAACACGGAGATCATCAGCAGGTCGTTCCCAGTAACCGACGATGTTGTGGGTGTAGGGCGAAGGCTTGACGATGGCCATGTTTCCAGGCAGTTCCAGTTTGCGGATTTGATCCTGATTGAAGAATCTGATTTCGCGTGCCTTTTGCTGTTCGACCACCTCATGCAAATTAGAGGTGCGAAAAATTTCACCCATGTAGCGTGAGTTAGGCTTACGCGCGCCAATTGGATAAACCTCGTTGAGACAACGAAAAATCCCTCGTTTGTTAGGGTCGCGCACCTCGCGCACTAAAACGTCAGGCGAGCGCATGTCGATGCGCAGGATATGCGTCCAGTGCGCTTCTGACTCCAGCGTGACCAGATAGTGATATGGCGTCATCAACGCCAATTCACTGACATAGGCCACCGAGCAACCCGGCTCGACCGTGATCATCATGGCGTCAATCTCGCGGATCATGTCTGTCAGGCCAATGCGATCACGACTTTCCAGAAGACGAACAAGGAATTCCTCGAACCAGGATGAGTTTTGCTTGTCACCCTGTTTAGGGTGAACAAGAGAAAAAGTATTGTTCATCAGAGTCTTTGATAAAATTCGCCCTTGAGGGCGGTGAGGATAAGGAGACGGTTTTGCAACCTTATTATTGACACTCCCACGAATAAATGGGTGGGATTCTTGATGACACCATGAATTCCAGAATGAACGATGTTTGACATCCACCTGGGAAGGCTCAACCGAAATGGAGGCCATATCAAGCAACTTTGGCCAGTGTCAATGGCATTACTACGCTCGGTAGTGTTACCGTCCGTAGATACTTGGCTGCCGACGGTGATGATGCACCGGAACCATTTAATTCAAGGCTGCCATAGCTTTTTAAGCACGTACAGGGTTTTACGCCCGAGACTTCCCCGGGCAACCGCATATCTTAACTTGTTAAAGAGTACTAAAATTTTAACATGATAGGAGTTACGCAATTGAAAAATAGTAAATCATTCTGTGCGCAGAATGACAGAAAAAACTCAATCTTGTTATAGAGTTACAAATTCAACTGCGTAACTCCTAAGTTAGTGTTAACAAACCCTAGCGCGTTGTCCTTAATGGTTTTTATAATCTATATGCTCAACTAGTGTTAACAGCCCCTAACTCAATGTTCTGTCAACTGCGTAATTTTTCATGATTTCATTCTTCTTACTCGTGATTTTTGCCTATCTGTTCGGCTCTGTGGCCACTGCGGTGGTCGTGTCCAGGCTGATGGGGCTGCCAGACCCGCGCAGTCATGGATCTGGAAATCCTGGCGCTACTAATGTATTGCGTTCCGGGAATAAAAAAGCGGCATTATTTACCTTGCTAGGTGATTCCATCAAGGGCTTGTTGCCGGTACTCCTGGCACGATTTTTGAATATTACCAGCGAGGGACAGGCAGTGGTTGCTATTGCGGCTTTTTTGGGTCACCTTTATCCGGTCTTTTTCAGCTTTCGTGGCGGGAAGGGAGTCGCTACCGCGCTCGGGGTACTGCTCGGCTTGGCACCGATCCTTGGCATGACGACGGTCATGACCTGGCTCGTCGTTTTTGCCTTTACCCGCATATCCTCGATTTCAGCGCTATCTGCGGCATTTCTCGCGCCTTTTTATGCCTGGTGGCTAGTTCCTAGACATATAGTTGTCTTCATCCTGATAATGGCGGCGTTCATCATTTGGCGTCATCGAAGCAATATTCACAACCTGCTCGCACGCCGTTAAGAACCCCACGCCTAAAGGCGGGGGCTTGTGAAATCAAATTCACAAGTTCGAAC
>CAUYTW010000083.1 GCA_963575715.1 Gammaproteobacteria bacterium
GAGATTAAAGTTTCTGTAAAGAAATCAGTAACCCACACATTATCTTCAACCTTCGACACATACGCCAAAGGCATAGACTACTTGAAGAGTATAGATAAGGTAGCGTTTACAATGAAAGAGAATATCGTAGCAAGATTGAAAGACAGAAAATTGTTTGATTCGTGGTTAGACAGTTGCACAACAATTGTGTATAAACGAGATTCGGATGAGTTCTTAATCATCCCGAAATGCGACCTATTATTGAACATAGATAAAGATTTCAATAACTCTTCCATAATATTGTCAGACACAGAATACGCTAACCAAAGAAGAAGAAAGGAGTTTATGTATTGAACAGAAAGAAAGTCAAATGTGATACATTACTAACTTTGGAAAAGCCAAAGAACATCCTGTCTGGTTAGCACTTTGCGAGAATGATAAGAAACTATTATCAGATTACGCAGAATATTATTTCAGGAATTCAATAAAGACGAAACATGCGATTCTGGGTTCGAATAAGAGTAATAAGAACGAACTTCGGTCTGTTGTCCTTATTAACGACTTTTGGAATTCGTATGCTGATGGTGATAGTAACCTTAATTACAACAGTCGTTTTGTTTCAAGGTAGCCCAACGAGGAGATGATGATAATGACAGACACAAATAATAAAGATACTAATTTATACTCACATTTGAAAGTTTAGGAAAAGATATTGTAAATTTACTCAATAGTGTGAATACTCATCAAGGAATAATTACAAAAGTAATCGCAAAGATTATGATGATAAAACAACTTCACGACAAAGAAATATCAGAACTTCAAAAAAGACTTAAAGATTGCAACAGAATTAGTATCTCTTAAAAAGGAATATAATAGAAGAACTTCAAAACGATAACGAGAAACTTAAAAATAAAATTTTAGATAATGGATATTTTTTATAAAAGGAAGTGAATAAAAGTGAGAGAACTCAAATACATCGGAGATAAAATTGCAAAGAATAAGTTTGTTGATTTTATTTACAAAGGTATTGAATATTCAAACAGAGGAAGAGGAGTAATAAACAAAGTCATGGGTCCTGTCCCAGAATTAATGATTTACATAATGTTCATCGTATCCATAATGGGTATTGCATTAGGAAAACCTGAGATTGCATTATGGGTATTAAATGTTTTCATACTGTTCATAGTAATCAGATATGTTTATACCATACTAGGATTTTGGAGAAAAGAACGTAAAATTCAAACCAATATGGATCCCATTGCGGCAACTAATTACGAAGCTGCTACAATCATCTTAAAATGGGAAAAAGAAAGACTTGATAAAGCAGAAAAAATAAAAAATAAACGGAGAAGTGATAACAATGGTATATGCAAAACCTAAAAATTAGATTTCACAACATGGCAGAAAATATTGATTGATTTTCCTGATGACTCAATAATATTAAGCAAATTATTTCAAAGAAACTCGTTTTGTTCTTGGGTTACTTTAAGAGGTTATGTTGAATTGTTACTGGAAAAAGGATTAATAACAATCACAGAACAAGGTAAAAAGAAAACTGTACATTGACAGAAACAGGTAAAGCTTTTCAGAAAACAATTACAATGGATGACGGAAGTTATCCCTGTGGAAAATGAAAATAAAGAACTTACCAGGTGAATTTCATGGTGAATTTATATTGTAGAAAAGAATGAGGAGATATTTAAAACGAGTGGCAACATATTATACTTGTCTGAGTTGTCCTTATTTTAATGATTGTGAAATTAAAACTCGTGCACAATACATGGGTTATATAAAAATAAAAAAGTTCGGATGATACGTGGGGATGGGGAAAGAATTAGATATTTATCATCCGGAAACGGTATATAAAATAGGCAAATGTAATTATTTCTTGATTGGTTTTGATTTAGTTCCACAACCATAATAATCAACCTCCTTATTAATCACATAAAATGAAAAACAATAGTTAAAAAAATAAAAATACCAATAAAATACACTACCTCCTGCAATCCATTTCCAAGAAGATAGACTACCTTGATAATAAGATATCGCCTCTTGAATCTTCTCAGTCCTGGATTCTAAATTGGTTAATGCAGGATCCATTTTTTACAATAGCATGAATCTTCATTAATCTCAGATTCTTTACTACACCTACAAAGTTTTACTGATTTCATTTTGGATTCTCTGTTAACCAGTAACTATCGCATCAACTGCTAATTTGTACTGCTATTGCAATACCGGTTATAGCAATACTCATTGGATTCAAAGTATCTTTCTGTTCTACTATTGCTAATACTGATGCAGTTCAAGACTATGATTTTCAACGTCTTTATTTTTCTTAAGCCAAGTCATAAAATTATATCCACTAAGAAACTAAATTGTTCGCTCGTCATGTTATTCGACCTCCTTTGGTAAATATTTCTCAAACACAAATCTGCAATAATCTTCAAATGCGTGTTTCTTATCATCTTTTACGATGTCCATCATGAAAAATAAAATGTTGAATTTCTCCTCTTGCATTTTTATATTTCTTTACTCATCCTGAAATCATATTCTCCACCGATATCGTATAAAATATGCATTAAATCATTTTCAATCGTCATTATCATCACTAATTTATATTGTACTGATAAACTATCAATCTCACAAGTTGCAGTAGTATCTGCAATGTCTACTTTAATATACATACTGATTCCTTTTGCAATAGATATTGTCTTTAATGTCTTGTTACTCAGAACTTCATAATCTATACCACCATTACCGGATACAGATACAGTAACTCCAGTAATCATAGTATTCAATACTAAATAACATTTATCAAGATTAGTAGGTAATGTTCTTAATGGACTTGTCCAAGTTCCGGTAGTTTGACCATCTTCTAATTTCAATACACCTTCTATTACCCTGGTATTGCTATGCGTACCTTCATCAATCATCAAACGAATAATTAGAAATCTCATTTCTTCAGGATTATCAGATGTGTTCTGTTTACTATTTGCAGATTCTATCATAAATTTAATAATATGACTAAAAGTTCTGAGTTCTTTACTGATAGATAACTCAGTCTCGAATTTACCGGACTCAACATCTAATGTATCTTTATATCCTCCTGTAATATATCGTAACGGTGGAATATTTTCTAACGGAGAACTCAGATATAATTTATCTCCCGGTTGTACAGACAAGATTAATCCGGTACAACTACCTGTCTGTGGTGGATTAAGACCATTGGCAAGTTTAAAATCTCCAATTTCTTTTGCTTGTGTATATGATACGATGTATCATCAGTAATGATTTCTTCTTTGATTCCGTTAATTTCCTGACTAGTTAAATCTTCTGCAGTATACAATACCTGAACAGAATCTATAGTAGCACCGTATACGATTATCCTAGTTTTTAACCAATGCAGAATCATTTGCGAACTCGGATACTTCAAACAAATTATTATCATGCACCATGGCATCTGTATTGTTTATTCTTGATCCTGAAATGAATAGATTAAAACCTTATTAGCATCAACAAAACATTCAGCACCACAAGCGTTACAGATATCCTGTACACATTCCCAGAAATTCTTCTGAACCCAAGATACAGTCATTGTAACACCGATAGTTGCAGGAATATTAACATAAGTAAATCCTGGCCCATACGAATCTATCAGAGATTTCAATATTACCGCGCCATCCACTATATTGAATGACTTGGTTACTGTGATATCCTGGAATTTAAGCGACCGAAGCCCACCGGAGATCTTAACTTTGTTATTATAATAAGATACTTTCTCAACATACCCTCCAAACCGCAACGTAGTGGCAGTTAAGGCATAATCTTTGTAATAATAGTGAATCCCCACTTGAGAATATATCGTTCCAGAACAAATCTCGTTGTTTGATGATATCAAACCTACCTATAGAATCAGTACAATCATCTTCTACAGTATTTGATACGAATTGTTCTGTTAAATCATGAGTAGAACCTCCTTTAGTAATAATAACTACTTTGTAGGTTGGAGAATTAACCGGTGGAATCCAATGAATCGGTGTTATATGTCGCATATTAACTACTGGCATTGTTATCAACTCCTATCAGTTGAACAAATACAACCAACACAACACGCACGCAAAGACCAATCAGGTTCCCATATAGTCCATGTAGAATAATTGCACGAATAATCAACCCAGAACCATAATCCTGTCTTGTTAAGATACATACTATTGGAGAAAATCTCAGTCCATGTATTGTTACCTAAGACAACTCCTTTAGATTTATTGAAACTTGTTGAGATTGTTGTATTAACACAGGATAACGAATCGTTCTGATAAAAATGAGAAATTGAATTACCAGTATATCATGATTAGTGATGTTTAACATCGGTTGTAGAAGTCTGACCGTATGGTGTAACATTCTTTGCAGTAGGAGATTTCGGTATGAATTCAAAAATACTGGACATATCTAGGCTGAATAATTCCAACCTGAATAATATAATCTGGCATATAGAATTGATGAATTGTATAAATAATCAGGAGTATGCGCCATGATTAATATATTCTGATTTCCACCTTGATAATCATATTTTATATTAGTTATAACAATACTTCCATTAATTAATGATTCAATTTTTATAGGAATACTGCAAGTGCTATTACAAGTATTTAAAAAGTTTGGATATGACTTGAATTAATCACAACTTCGTTTATATTATTATGATAAGAAATATTTATATTACTAATATTTATTGTACCACTAGTTTTTGAATATGTGTATATCGGAACATTACAATAATTATCAAAAGAACAGGTAGAAGTATAATTATTTATAGTTTCAAAAAGATTTGTAGTAATATTAGTTATATTACATAAATCCTCATTATTAAATTCAAAAGAACCGTCAAGATTACCAACATATATTGAACAGTTTTTCGGGTTTGAATTTATGGTCGCATTAAAATTATATACGTTCCAAGAACAAAAATGCGGTCCTGATATTGAATAAAAAGAAAATGTTCCAGTTGAATTGGTACACACAAAATTCAAACTATTAGGATCTCCATATGTTTCATAATGACTCACACTAACATAATCATCATAACCACCATAACAATATTCAGGAATTAGCACATTAACATTATAAGGACCGTAAGTCTTACAAGAAGAATAACTACCACTCATTCCTGCAGCTATTGTTACATTTATATAATTAACATTATAATATGCAGAATCAAAAGAATTAACAAAAAAAGTATTATTATTTCCTTGAAAGTTCATTTTAAAATTTGTAACATTAACATATTGTGGAATACTTACATATCCTACAAGTAATAGTTCATGATTAATATCAATTATTTTTTCTTTATTCAAATCAGAAAAATAATTCAAAAAAGAATAACTTAATGTTTTTATTAAATTAGTTCCTAAATATATTTTATTTATAGTATTATTTATATTTAACAATATATATCCTGTAATATTGAAAGATAAATTAAAAGGAATATCAAAAGCATGAGATTTAATATAGAACGTCTTATTCTCCGGTGCTACAGTATATGATAATATATGA
>CAUYTW010000084.1 GCA_963575715.1 Gammaproteobacteria bacterium
GTCGAGGATTCGCCGCCCGAGGTAAATCCTTGATAAATATTATAACCGCTGGCTCTGCTAACCGCTGACCAGTTCAAGGTGATTTGCAGATTGCCCGCCGTAGCACCGGTCATCGTGGGCGCAACGGGTGGAATCATGAAATTCGCGGTCACGTTTTTGGCCGCGCTCATGGTCACCTTGCAGGTACTGGTTCCGGTGCAGGCTCCCGTCCAGCCCGTGAACACCGATCCGTCGTCTGATGTCGCAGTCGCGGTCAGCGTCACGGCGGTGTCCGTCTCGTAGTTTTCACTACAGTCCGTCCCGCAATTAATGCCCGTTGGGCTGCTGGTCACTGTTCCCGTCCCAGTACCGGATTTCACGACAATCAGTGAATATTTTATCGGACCCACCATGACACTATTCGATGGCTCTGAGGCAACGCTCGTCCCCGCGCTGTTGGTCGCGGTCACGGTAAAGGTGTAGGCCGTGCTGTTGGTTAATCCGGTGATGACAATCGGGCTGCCCGTGCCCGTCGCGGTAATCCCGCCGGGGCTGGACGTGACGGTGTAGCCGGTAATCGCGCTGCCGCCGTTGCTGGCGGGCGCGGTGAAGCTGATTGTCGCGCTCCCGTTTCCTGGAGTGGCGGTGACGGCGGTTGGGGCGCTGGGGGTTGTGGTGTAAAGCTCAGCGCTGTCAAGTTCAGAAGTGTTACTCCCTCCGCCAGTAACAAAAACTTGACCATTGTTAAGGAGTGTCATGGTAGAGAACACTCTACCTGAATTCATCATTGCTGCAGAACGCCAACTGCCTGTATCTGGATTATATATCTCGGTATTGGGGATTGTATTTCCTGCACCACAAATACTTGTACATCCACCAGCAATGAGAACATGTCCATTAGGAAGTAAAACACTATTTAGTCTAGCATCCGTTACTTGTAGAGAGATATTCATAGAACCGGTAAGCGTCCAGGTACCTGTACTCGGGTCATATATCTCGGCACTGGAAATAGCAGTATGCTCATTCCATGCGGTATTTATACCACCACCTGCGACTAGTACTTTTCCATTGGATAATATGGTACCAGTGTGATTCTGTCGCATCGTACTCATGGGACCAGTAATTGTCCAAGTACCTGTACTTGGGTCATAGATCTCAGTACTGGAAAGACCAGTATTACAGTTTTGTTGTTGACATCCTCCAGCGACTAATACTTTTCCATTATTAAGAAGTGTTGCACTGTGAGTTTCACGTCCTGTACTCATAGAGCCGGTATTTGACCAAGCACCTGTACTTGGATCGTATATCTCAGCACTAGATCTTGTATTAAACGAATTATTACCATCATTACCACCAGCAACGAGGACTTTTCCATTGTTAAGAAGAGTCGCGCTGTGAGTGTGTCTTGTTATACCCATAGAACCAGTAGACGCCCAGACACCTGTGCCCGGATCATATATTTCAGCGCTAGATATAATAGTAAAACCAGAACAACCCCAGCAATTACCTCCAGCAACAAGTACCTTTCCGTTAGTAAGAAGTGTTGCAGTATGATAAGAACGTGGTGTATTCATGGAGCCAGTAGACGTCCAGACACCTGTGCCCGGATCATATATTTCAGCGCTGGTTACATTTCCACCAACAACAAGTACTTTACCATTAGGCAATAAAGTTGCGGTATGCCTATTCCGCTGTATGCTCATTGGACTAGTAAGCACCCAGCTATCGGCAGCATGAGCTATTAAAGAAGAAGAAAGAATCCCAATAACGAGAAAAAAAGTATTAATAATACTTAAGAGTTTAGTGTGAGCGGTGAGCGGTGAGCGGTGAGCGGTGAGCGGTGAGCGGTGAGCGGTGTGCGGTGTGCGGTGTGCGGTGTGCGGTGTGCGTACTCATTTTTCAAACACTCCATTATAAAGAATCCAAGTTTTTAAAAAACCTCACCCTTTCGAGCTAAGATAATTGATAAATTTTATCAACAAATTATTCTCAATAAATTTCTAAAATTTGATATTAGTAGCTTCGGAAGGATGATTGTCAATATATTTTTTGGGAGATGCAAAAAATAAATCCGAATTTTATGAATATAGGAGTTACTCTATAACAACTGCGTAACTCCTAAATTAGTTACAATGCTGAACAAATACAGACTACCGAGGAGGTCTTACCTTTATGTACGGTTTCGATGTTTCTATTTCTGGTTCGTTAGACGAGGCCTTGGCCAGGGTGCGTGAGGCGTTGGCTCGTGAAGGCTTTGGCGTCCTGTTTGATATCGACGTTCAGGGAATAATGAAAGCCAAGCTTGGCGCGGACTCTCGACCTTATCACATCCTGGGAGCGTGCAATCCGAGCTACGCCCATCACGCCTTGGGAATAGATCCAAATATTGGTTTGCTTTTACCTTGCAACGTGGTGGTGCGCGAGGAAGAAGATCAGCGACTGACCGTGGCTTTCATGGATCCAGGTGCGGTCATGACTCTGGTGGAACATGAGGGAATCGCCTCTGTCGCCGGGCAGGTCCGTGCGGCGCTCATGCGGGTCCGTGATTCACTGGGATAGCGGTCAAAAATTTTGGAGAGCGCTTGAATGCCGAACCATCCGTTCAAAGGGTGGCTATCGATGGTTATTTTTTCCATCACATTGTTCTGTCCCGTGCTTACTCTGGCGGGAATCCGTGATGGCATTCGTATGTGGCGGGACCGCAACGGCGTTCTGAATATCACTAATATCCATCCCTCTGCGCCTGAAAAAAGCAAGGTTCGATTGCTCAAGCGTTCGGTTGCCACGCTATCCATGCGTCCATCAACGACGGCTGCGCTGGCACCGGCTACCGATCAGGTTGTCGCTCCTTCGCTGCCGCGACCGCAGACTGCGTCAGTTACTCTCCCTCCTGACGCTGCTAGGCTTTTTTCTAATATCTATACTTATGTGGATAAGTTGGGAGTAAAGCATTTCACCAACATTCCGAGTAATGACCACCGTTATAAGTTGAAATTGCGTGCGAGTTTCGGGGCGTCTGTGCCGATATCGGGCGTTCCGGGCGTTCGACACTCTGCTTACGACGATATCGTGGCGGAAGCGGCCCAGGCTTACCAGGTCGATCAAGCCCTGGTACGCGCCATGATTCACGCGGAAAGCGCCTTCAATCCCATGGCCGTCTCTCCCAAGGGCGCAACTGGATTAATGCAGCTGATGCCCGACACGGCGCAACGCTATGGTGTCCGTGACGCCTTTAATCCTGCTGAAAATGTTCACGGTGGGGTGCGTTACCTAAGAGATTTACTGGATATGTTTGATAACAACCTATCCCTTGCGATAGCGGCCTACAACGCCGGTGAAAATGCCGTCACTCGTCATGGTGGAATACCGCCTTACGCCGAGACCACCGATTACGTCCAGCGCGTGCTATCTCTGCATAATCGCTATCGAAATCAAAATGACACGGCAAACAATTAATTTATAACGAGTTGTATGCTAAATCTATTGGAATTGGATCGCAGCGGAATGGAGGCGTTTTTCGTCGAACTGGGTGAGAAGCCGTTTCGCGCTTCCCAAATTCTTCCCTGGATTCACCGTCTTGGAATTACCGACTTTGACCTGATGACTAATCTCGGCAAGGCGTTGCGCGCACGCCTGCGGGAAGTAGCGCGGGTCGCTCCCCTTGAAGTTTCGCTCCATCAGGAATCCACAGATGGAACCCACAAATGGCTCATGCGCTTGGATGACGGTCAGGCGATTGAAACGGTTTACATCCCCGACGGCGAGCGTGGCACCTTGTGCGTCTCCTCCCAAGTAGGCTGCCCGCTGAAATGTGATTTTTGTTCCACCGGCCATCAGGGATTCAACCGCAATTTAACCGTAGCCGAGATTATCGGTCAGGTCTGGATCGCCTACCGTTGGCTCGGTCATGATCCCCGCTGCGGAATTCGGGCGGTGACTAATGTGGTAGTAATGGGTATGGGAGAGCCATTACTGAACTTTGACAACGTTGTTGCTGCGATGAATCTGATGCTGGATGATCTGGCTTATGGGCTATCCTGGCGTCATGTAACCTTGAGTACTGCGGGCGTGATCCCGGCACTGGATCGATTGCGTGAGCTTTCGCCCGTCAATCTCGCACTGTCCCTGCACGCCACCGACGACGCCCTGCGTGATCGTCTAGTTCCGATTAATCGCAAGTATCCCCTTGATGATCTTTTCGCGGCCTGCCGGCGTTATGTGGCGAATGATGCTCGACGCCACGCCACCGGATCTGCACACCGTCATATCACCTTTGAGTATGTGATGCTGGAAGGGGTCAATGACTCTCCGGATCAGGCGCGCGCACTGGCGCGCAGGCTGCGAGGATTGCCTAGCAAGATTAATCTCATCCCCTTTAATCCATTTCCTGGAACGCCTTACCGACGTTCTCCCCAGGAAAATATAGATCGCTTTCGGGATATTCTACTTGCGGCGGGATTGATCACCATTACCCGCAAGACTCGTGGCGAGGATATTGACGCCGCCTGCGGTCAACTCGTGGGCCGGGTTGCAAGTAGATTAGGATTTTCCGAGAAACATTTAAGGACCAATAATGACCACGCGCCATAAATTATGTGGACATATCTTAATGGCGGCGGGATTGCCAGTATTGTTGACGAGTTGCGCCAATCAGCCTTCTTCGGTCGCTAATGCCTATGGCGAAGAAATTCCGCGTAACGCCGCCGATGCCTATGCTTATTTAGGACGCCAATATTTGTTCCGCGACACGTTCGACCTCGCCGAGGCGCGCCTACAACATGCCATTCAGTTGAATCCCAATCTCCCTGCTGCTCACCATGATCTGGCGGTGGTTTACACCAAGATTGGCAAATTGGATGCTGCCGATGAGGAATATCGCCTTGCCCTGAAACTCGCCCCCACTGATATAACAATTCTCTATAACTATGCGACCCTGCTCTACAACCAGGGACGTTACGCTGAGGCCGAGTCACCGCTTCAGACCCTGGTTGCCAATCCCGAGGCAGATAATCGTGCTCAAGCCTATGAAGCCTTGGGTCTCATTGCTCTCAAAGCCAACGATCCAGACAAGGCGGAAAAAAATTTTGAACAAGCACTAAGCATTGCCCCCGGCCTGCCACGCACCTTGCTGGAATTAACCCAACTTTCCTTAAACGCAGGCCGCCTTCCCTTGGCGCAAAACTATCTGCAACGTTACCAGGAAATTGCCCGTGATACCCCAGAAGGGCTATGGCTGGGGGTTCTCCTGGCGCGAGCGCAAAAAGATGATCAACAGTTGAGCGACTATAGTCGAAGATTGCGAATAAAATTTCCTGATTCTTCTCAAGCACAACAACTCCACGCAGAACGTCATAATTGATACGGCTAACGCGTGTTCACCAGATAAAAGTTACGCAGTTGAAAAGTAGTAAGTCATTCTGCGCGCAGCGAAGCGGAGTCGCAGAATCCATCTACATAGAT
>CAUYTW010000085.1 GCA_963575715.1 Gammaproteobacteria bacterium
TTGTGATGCGAATTTCAAAAAACTCGACTCCTTACGTCGAGTTCACGTTAAATAACCTGCTTCTCGAACAGCGTCGTCAGCTCTTCCTCTGTCACTAGCGGGATATCCAACGCGCGCGCCTTGTCCAGTTTGGCACCCGCAGCAGTCCCCACTACCACGTAGTCGGTCTTACTCGAAACGCTATTGGCCACCTTTGCCCCTAACGCTCGCAAGCGCGCAGAGGCTTCATTCCGCGTCATTGTGGCGAGGGTTCCAGTAAGCACGAAGGTTTTACCCGCAAGCGTTGAGGTAATTTTTTGTTGTTTCATCGGTGGCCAGGTTACACCGGCTGCGCGCAAGAGATTCACAACCTCGCGGTTATGCGCCTGCTGGAAAAAAGTGACCACCTCGCGTGCGACGACCGGCCCTACGTCGGGCACGCGTTGCAGGGTTTCCAGGTCTGCCGCCATGATCGCCGCTAAATCTCCGAAATGGCGCGCCAAGGCTTGAGCGGTTGTTTCTCCCACTTCGCGGATTCCAAGAGCGTACAGAAAGCGAGGCAAGGTCGTGGCCTTGCTTCGCGTTAGCGCTTCCACCAGGTTTCTGGCTGATTTTTCGCCCATACGCTCTAGGTCGGTGAGTTGTGCGGTAGTCAAGTGGTAGAGGTCGGCCACGGTCCGCGCCATTTCCTTTTCCACCAATTGCTCAATGAGTTTGTCTCCCAGCCCTACAATATCCAGAGCGCGCCGCGACGCGAAATGACGCAGCACTGCAATCCGCTGCGCGGGACAAAACAATCCTCCACTGCATCGCACGATGGCTTCGCCTTCCACGCATGACACCAGCGCGCCGCATATTGGGCAGTGGGTCGGAAAAACGAAAGGGACAGTCTCCGGTGGTCGGCGTTCTTGAATTACAGTGACTATTTCTGGGATCACGTCTCCCGCACGCCGCACAATGACCGTATCACCCATCCGTACATCCTTGCGACGCAGTTCATCCTCGTTGTGTAGGGTTGCGTTGCTAACCGTCACGCCGTCCAAGAATACCGGGCGGAGTCGCGCCACCGGCGTTAAAGCACCGGTACGACCGACCTGAATTTCGATTTTTTCCACGATGGTCATTTCTTCCGGTGCGGGGAACTTGTAGGCCACCGCCCAGCGCGGGGCGCGACTCACGGACCCCAGGCGCTGTTGTAGCGCTAGGTCATTGACCTTGAAGACCACGCCATCAATGTCATAACCCAGATCTGCCCGTCGTCCGAGCATTTCTCGATAATAGGCCAAACAACCCTCTACCCCGGAGACAATCGTAAGATTTGGCGATATCCGCAGTCCCCATTCAAACAAGAGCGCCATTACGACGTCGTGGCGCATGGGTAACTGCATACCTTCTACTCGACCGACGCCGTAACAGGCCATGGTGAGTGGTGGACGGTCAGTGCTGCGTGGATCAAGCTGGCGCAGGCTACCGGCGGCGGCGTTGCGAGGGTTGACGAAAATTCTTTCGCCGTGTTCGCGGGCACGACGATTAAATGCCTCGAACCCGGCACGCGGCATATAGACTTCACCCCGCACTTCTAGCACCATGGGCCAGTTATTGCCACGCAATCGTAACGGGATTGCGGTGATGGCGCGGGCATTGTGGGTAATGTCCTCGCCCACATGACCATCTCCACGGGTAGCGCTATGGATAAGCGTCCCGTTTTCGTAACGGAGACTCACCGCCAATCCATCCAGCTTGGGTTCTGCTGCGTACTCAAGACGTTGAACGATGCCCAGTTCCTTCCGCACGCTGCGGTCGAAATCACACAACTCCTCCTCGCCGGACGCCTTATCCAGGGACAGCATGGGCGGAACGTGTTGGATCTGACCTGGTGCTGCCAGCAGCACTGCTCCGACCCGTTGCGTGGGCGAATCTTTGGTTATCAATTCGGGATATTGCCGTTCCAGGGCATGTAATTCTTCCATCAGGCGGTCGTACTCGGCATCGGAAATCTCGGGATGGTCGAGAACGTAATAACGATAATTATGATGTTCAATCAGGGTGCGTAATTCATGCACGCGCGTACGAACAGTGGTCTGGGTATCGGACATGGCGATGTTTCAATTCGCATTCGACCTCATCTGCCGAATGACAAAGCCATCGACAGATTGAGGTCGGTGGATTGCTTCCCCGTAAACGATGAGGTTATCAAATAAGGATAACGATGCTTACGCATCGTTGTCAAATTTAACTAATGCCCCTGAAGGGGGAGGTCTCAAACCAGCAAGGAAATTTGATGAAGAATGTCAATCACATTTTAGATCAAGAAACAAGAAACGGAAAATTGAATTGGGCGCGTTGCCTATTCATTTTTTTATCCGGCATAGCGTTTCCCGCGTATGGTTATATCGATCCAGGTACCGGCAGCATGTTATTTTCCGTAATGATTGGCCTGGTATCAGTTGTTTTCTTTACGGTCAGGAGTGCATTAATCAGGCTGCGGACGTTACCCATCTGGTATCATCATGATAAAGGATACGCATCCAAAAATAAAAAAGAATTTGTCATCTATTCGGAAGGAAGACAATATTGGAATGTTTTCCGGCCCGTGATAGAGGAGCTTGATCGCCGCGCGATTTCCTGCCATTTCTATACTTCGGATGAATCAGATCCGGGATTAAAATACCAATCAAACCATGTAAAGGCACGATTTATCGGCAAAGGCAACAAAGCCTATGCCATGTTGAACATGCTGGAAGCGGACCTGTGCCTTATGACCACACCGGGGCTGGATGTCTACCAATTGAAACGCTCAAAATTTGTCAAGCATTATACTCACATTCTTCATTCCACGGACGATGTTACTTTTTATCGGCTGTTTGGACTAGATTATTTTGATTCTGTGCTGCTTACCGGGGAATATCAAAAAAAGGCAATTCGACAACTCGAAACACTGCGCGGAATAAAAGAAAAAAAATTGATAGTCGTCGGATGCACTTATCTTGACGAATTGAAAAAATCGCTCGATAACCTGCCAGTGGTGGTGAAGACTGATAGTAACTACACCGTACTGGTCTCTCCTTCTTGGGGAGAAAATGGCATTCTGCGGAAATTTGGTATGAGTTTATTAAAACCATTAGTGGAAAGTAATTTTCAGGTAATCATTCGTCCTCACCCGCAATCAGCAATCTCCGAAAAAAAAATATTAGACTATTTAATGGAACAACTAAAACCGTATCAAAATGTGGAATGGGATTTTCATCGGGAAAATATTCATGCCATGCAAAAATCCGATATCATGATTTCTGATTTTTCTGCAATTGTTTTTGATTATTTATTTTTATTTTCTCGTCCAGTAATTTACACCAGCTACAATTTTGACAAACGTCCCTATGATTGCTCCGATCTTGAAGAAGAACCATGGAAGTTTCAAACATTAAATAGGATTGGTATCCGGTTGACGGAGGATAATTTTATGAACATTCGGGAGATTGTGCTAAATAATATCCACAACCGCGATTTACAGGAAAAAATCAGGGAACGCCGCGAAACCGCTTATTTTTACCCAGGACAAGCGGGAGAAAAAGTAGTGGATGCCATATTATCCTTGCAACAAGCTGAATTATAGCCATCTCACCATTAATCCGATTAACAGAAATCCATGGCAAACCCTTTCAAAATTGGTCTGGTTATGGCCAGCGCGTCATCCGCTGGGGCTTATACTGCTGGAGTGTTGGATTTTCTCCTGGAAGCTTTAGACGCCTGGGAAAAAGCCAAACAATGTCATCAAGCCGCTGGCGACAAACCGGAAGATTGGACGATACCCGGTCATGCGGTTTCCATTGAGATTATTTCCGGTACATCTGCGGGTGCTCTATGCGCTGGACTGCTCGGGATAACCCTTGGCCGTAAATTTACTCCCAAGAATAGCACTTGTGTGCCGCCACCCGAGGAAAATCGTTTGTACGATACCTGGGTAAAAAAGGCACGTATAGAAAATTTACTTGAATCGACCGATCTCACGGATGGCAAAATTTATTCACTGCTTGACTCGGAATACCTAACGCGACTCGCAACCGAAGCGCTTCAAGCAAATTCTCCCTATCAACGCCCCAATTATGTTTCGCCACTGCTGGAACTGGTGGCCACCAACGGTAACTTGCGTGGCGTTGACTATTCAATCAGCTATACCGGCAGCAAGGATTATGTGCAAGGATTAGTTAATCACGCAGATTGCAAACGATTTTACATCGGTATAAATGCTGATCCGGAATTCGATCATCAAGGATTAACATGGCTGAATCCCGATAAACCGACCGATGCAACCTGGAGAGTAGAATTACGTGACGCGATTCTTGCCTCGGCTGCATTTCCCATTGGCCTTGCGGCGCGGAAACTCAAAAAAAATCCAAATATCTATCATCATCAATATTGGCCAATCCCTCAATCAGCAACCCTGGATCCAATCCAGCCACCAGGAGTTATTCGCTATAATTTGCTAATGGAAGAAGGCAGGATTCCGCCAAGTTTTCCCGAGCAACATGATGATTATTTTTTTGCCGCAGTGGATGGTGGCATTACCAATAACGAACCCGTCGAATTCGCACGACGCCGACTGGCGGGAGGACGCATCAATAATCCAAGAAATTTGATCGATGCCGATGCCGCTGTATTGATGATTGATCCATTTCCTGATCTGCAATCACCTGGCGCTAATTATCAAACCAATATCGAATTGTTTCCAGTCATTACTGACCTGATCAAGACATTGCTCGATCAGGCGCGCTTTAAGCTCGCCGAATTGGTGCTCGCACAAAAATCATCGGTAGCCAGTCGTTTCATGATTACCCCCACGCGACGCCCTGAGCCTGGTCAAGCTGCCTATTCCCAACCGTTGGCCTCAAGCAGAATGTGGATGTTTGGTGGATTTTTAAGTGAATCCTTCCGTGAACATGATTTTCAGCTTGGCCGTCTGAATTGCCAGATCTTTCTCAAAAATTGGTTCCTGCTCGACGCCGATAATCCGATATTCAAACACGATAATCATCCTGCTCCTGAGCAATTCGTGGTTATCAAGGATGATCTCGATCTGCCGCCTGACGATGCTCATCAAAGTAAACGGCGTATGAGGGCAATCATTCCGCTGGTTGGTGAACTCGAAAAAATATTGGAGGTTCCTACGTGGCCACGGATGAAGCAATCTGATCTCGAAACAATTCTAAAACGGATGGATACTCGAGCTAACGCGCTTGTAACCACCGCGTTACATTCCTTATCTTGGATGAAGCGGCTAACCGCGTTTGTCTTGTGGCAGATCATGGGACGGGCAAAACTCAATCATTTTCTGCAAGATATCATTACTGCGGAATTAAAGAACGGTGATCAACTCATCAGTGTTTCTGAGAAACAACGTTCTTGAGGGTTGCAATTAAAGTCGATT
>CAUYTW010000086.1 GCA_963575715.1 Gammaproteobacteria bacterium
CCAAAGGGAGAGGGGCTATTTGGTTATCCACCATAATAGGTAGCAACTTGGATTATAGTATATAGATGAATTCTGCGACTCCAATCACTGCGCACAGAATGACTTGAAATTATTTTTCAACTGCGTAACTTCTACATGAGCGAGACTGACTACGCATGGCAAAACGTTCCGAAAGGCTAAAATCCATTCAGAAAGTTGCAGAAAAACGTGAACAGGAAGCGGCGCGAGAAATGGGCAAGACTCGTACCCATCTAAATGAATTGGAAAAACGATTATCCGAGCTGATTACTTTTCGTGAAGAATATGCCCGCAATTTTTTGGCCGATGGAATCAAAGGAATGAGCGTGGGGAAAATGCACGAGTATCAAAATTTTATTACTCGTATTGATCAAGCTATCGCCTTTCAACGCACAACAATTGAGCAAGCAAAAAACGTTTATAGTCATCGACAACGAATATGGAGACATCTTCATGGCCGAGTGATGGCCATGGAAAAATTGGCAATCCGTTATCGTCAGCAGGAACAAGCTCTCATCGATCAGCGTGAACAAAAAGAAACTGATGAACGCGCACAGCGCGCGAAGCGTATTGAATTATAGGCGGCAACCATTTTCAATTTGCTTTTTTTGCTAAATAAAATAGTGCATATTTACGATCTGTTTTACCTATATGATTGATAATCCAGGAAAAAGTATCATTGAGCGCGTTACGGAAAGCGGTTTCATCGCATAATTCGATCTGATATTTTAATTTCTCAACGGATTTCTTAAAATTTTCGTGAATCTTGCGGTGCCCCGGAAGGTCAGGATATCCAATTTCTTCCATGAACTTTTCCTCGTTCGCAAAATGTTCATGGACATAAGCGGCGAGGGTATCATTAAAAGACTTGCACGCTTCACTCTTGTTTCCTTCCTTAATCTTGCTGTAAACATCATTCAGCATATCCACGAGGATTACGTGTTCGTTATCAATTATGTCAATTCCAAGTTTAAATTCTTTTTCGAAATTAAATATTTTTTTGCTCATAATTTATTTTTTTAATAGTCTTTCGAAGGGACAAAAAGACAACACCCAGGTTGAGCGTTATGCTTGCTCAACCTGGGTGTTAAATTAACAACAAATCAAATCACTAAAATTAATTTAGAGCATCAATTTTATAAAAAATTATGGTCTGTCCATATTGCTATTCGGAGTAATGGCACTAAATGCCAAGGTTGGATCACCCAGATCTCTCAATGTATAAGAGAATCCACCAACAGCAACGCCTAATCCTGGTGGATTAGCAGGACCAACATCACTTGGATTTACATTAACTTTTGCCCACCCGTAATTCATACCAGCATTGGTTGTGGTAGCATCAATCACGGCATCCGGGGTTGTTCTTAAAACAGGGCGAGGATCTTGGCTGGTTCTGAATGCAATTACGTTAGATTCTTTGCAAAGAACAGTTCCAACTCCAGGTGAAACTCCACCACCACCAAAGCCTTCTTCACGATCCAATATAGAGATAGAAGCTTCGATACAACGCCCGCCGTTGTTACCCGAAGCAATCCCTACAGCCTTGGTCCATGGAGATATACCAGCCCCTGTTACCGCATTGTTTGATGGGTCATATGGCATAACAGTGCGGTCACCTGCTACTGCTGCTTTTTGCTGAGTAGCTACTGCATAGCTTGGGGCAGGCCAGTTATACGGAGATGACTGACCATAAAAACCATTAGCATCACGATATAAATACTTTGTGAAGTAGGTAATCACCCAGTCAATACCTACGCCATTGGCCGGATTAGTAGACCAATTATTCATCTGGCCATTAAAACCAAGACCGCTAGTAGCAGCCAAAGTAACACCTGCCGTTACCGGTAAGCCTCTATCAATATTTCTAGTAATCGCGAGGTCGCCAAGATGTGGATGATCCCACTGATGGGTGTCAGCTCCATTTAACTGTGTAACCTGATTAGCAGCCACTGCTCCACGCGTAACTGTATTTGAATTTTGACCAAACGCTAATGAACCTACTGGAGCAGCATTATCCCAATTTGCGATGGTTATCGCATTGCCACCACCCGAAAAACCACTCTCGGAACTGGTGATGGAATAAGCACCACGCAGAACATTAGGAACAGGCGTACCTCCAGATGCAATAGTAAGCGCACCAAGTCCGGTAACAAAAGTAGCCTGGACTCCTCTCTCTATGATGTTAGATAGATTAGCACAATTTTGTGCATGAGTTGTAGGATTTCCTGGAGTATGTACCGCCAGCTTACCGTTCAAAGTTCCACCAGGAGCAGCGATAGGGAGAGCAGCAATGGGAATCACTTCCAAATGGCCTTCCTGCGCATTCTGTACACTTACTGTTCCACCAGGAGCAGTAAAGGTTGTCGCGCCACCCTTCCAGGGAATCCGGCAACTTGTTTCGTCAGAATTAAAGTTTACCCTTGGTTGACCGGAGGCGGAATCACGATCCATCCAAGCAACAATTTCATCAAGGGGTGACAGCATGATTTGAAAATCCAGCACGTCTTGTGAATCCACGCTATCACGAAGACGGAATTTAACCCAAATAGTATTAAGAGCGTCCGTGTTAGTAATGGTAAATGAAGTTTTAAAAGGATGGCCATTAGCATCATCCCTTACCGTGTAGTAAGGGAACAAAAGAACATCGCCAAGATCTTCGGAAAGCCATCCGCCTGTTGTGGCATCAACAGCAGCAGCAGATACCTGCGTAGAAATTCCAACGCCGGCGGACAGAGCAAACGCTACCGCAGTAACTAACTTTGAACGTACAAATCTATTCATAACTAAAAACTCCTCAATGTCGATGTAAAATGTTCAACTTAAATTGAAGGCTTATAAATTGAAGGCTTATAAAATCCACAAGTTTCGCTCTCAATAGCGAAACTTTTTGTTAAGCATAGCAAATCACTTATGGCAGCGCAATAAAAAATATAAATATTTTTCTACCTGTGGTGATACTGAGACACTGTAGCAAAAAAAAACTGCATAGGCAACCCATGACATAGAAGAAAATTTTCTAGATCAAACATTAAAATACTGCTGTTGTTGCTTTTATGCCCAAAAAAATCCTACCATGGCGAAACATTACCCTAAGCGCGAATTATATTTTATGATAATGATTTCATTACATCTGCCTAAAACTGCTGGTACCAGCCTCAGACAGGTTCTTGATCGGCGCTTTGGACCAAACTTGCTTGCGGACTACGGCGATCTACCCATTAATACACCCCGGCCAAAACGGGAACTCACAGCGTTAGCCAAGGGTGCGCGCCTTGGCTGGATCGGACTGCCAGGCGCGATACAATGCGTGCATGGGCATTTTTTACCACTTAAATACCTTGCGCTTGGACAGCCAACCGTGTTTGTCACCTGGTTACGGGAGCCAGTGGAACGGCTGATATCTCATTATCACTTCTGGATGCGCGTTCAAAACCCCGATGGCCTGCCCGCCCTACACCGGCGCGTCATAATGGAACAATGGGATCTGGAACGGTTCTGCCTCGGGCCGGAACTGCGCAATCTGTATCATCAGTTTCTCTTTGGCTTTCCCCGTCGTCGTCTGGATTTCGTGGGTATAGTAGAACGTAACGCACACGATTTTCCAATATTTTGTCGTCGTTATCTAGGCGAGGACATGGTTGATGGTTTACCACAACTAAACATGGGGAAAAATCCCGAAGAACGCTATCTTAAGGATGGCACGCTACGGCGGCGCATTGAGGCATGGCACGCCAAAGACATGGCCTTGTACCAATACTATTTAACCAAGTGACCGCAGTCAATCACCCCGCCCTTAAAGAGCGAGGTTTCTCGGAGACACTGATGGTCTTGCGTCACTGGTGGCCGACCAGAACACCGCGCCAGGGAATAGCTTGCTCTTGCGTAGTGGACAATCATCCTAAATTCTACGCCCAGGGGGCGCTGTGGGTAAATTGCCTGCTACAGTATCAAAAAATTCCGCCAGAACAGGTTTTTGTGCATTTGATACAGCCAGCAGACCCAATTTTTACTGCCTGGCTTATCCACCAAGGAATACAGGTTATCCCTACTACTCCGTTTGATGAGCGAAGTCCCCATTGCAATAAATTGGCGCAACTTACAACCAACTTTGGAGCGAAAGCACGACAAATCGTCCTCATGGATTGCGATACCGTGTGGCTAGGCAACTCTTCCTTGCCACATATCAAGGATGTGGCGGCAAAAATTGTAGATAACCCTAACCCTTCACCAGAAATTTTAGCGCGAATTTTTGCAGCCGCCGGTTTTCAACCACCACACTGGACTGATGCAAGTTTTCCCAAGTCGGAGGGCAGTTGCGACACCGACAGCAATAATTGCAACGGTGGTCTCTATATTCTTACCCAAGAAATTCTCCCTGCCCTCGCCGAAGCCTGGACCCGTTGGGCGCGTTGGTGCCTGGAACACCGTCATCTGTTTGGGTCCTCGATCAATTTTGATCAAGTGAGCTATGCCCTGGCAGCGCGACAATTAGGAATCAAAACTCAGCTACTTGGACTGGAATGGAATTACCCAACCCACCATCCAGAATGGCCAGTGCCTAACCTGGATCCCCAAATCATTCATTACCATAACCGCGTCACGTCGCGCATGGAGGTACTGCCAATCGGCAAGCAACGACCCGACGCGGCGATTGCGCGGTTTAATCACGCCATGGAAAGAATGGTTGAATTCTTGGCTTGCTAAAAATTAAATGCCTGGAACAAATGGCACATCGATACAGGAACAAGCTGTTAGCACCAGTACCAGCGCAATAATAACCAAAGTAGATATAATTTTCATACAGTTTAATTTTTAACTCTATATAAATATTGAATTTTTTCTGTCACTCTGCGTGCAGTCGCAGAATCTATGTAGATGGATTTTGCGACTCCGCTTCGCTGCGCGCAGAATGACTTAACTTTTTAATTTTCAATTGCGTAATTCCTACAGGATTGAGTTTTTTCTAACTCAAGTTGCTACCTCTTTGCCTTTCTCCCCTCTCCCTTTGGGAGAGGGGCCGGGGGTGAGGGGGGATATTAGTCAAAAATTCCTCACCCCAACCCCTCTCCCAAAGGCAGAGGGGCTATTTGGTTATCCACCATAATAGATAGCAACTTGGGTTTTCTATCATTCTGCGCGGAGGGCGCGTTCGCCAATTTGCTATTCCGCAACAAAGTTTATAAAAGGTTACATCTTTCAAGGTTGGGGAGTTTCACTTTCAGCATTCTGGTTCTTGCGGTGCCATCAGGAATCCCACGAATTTATTCGTGGGAGCATCCCGCCGACGCGGTGCGTCGGTCGATGTGATCAATGCCGCTTATACGTCG
>CAUYTW010000087.1 GCA_963575715.1 Gammaproteobacteria bacterium
GCTTTCCTCCCTGCCCGGCTAAAGCCGGGGTGGCTCTCTTGCGGGCATTTGGTGAATCCGTCGTGAAACTGAGCCACGATATTGATCAGCCTAAGTTTGACAAATCAGGCTACGTTGCAATGAAGTAAAAGATTCTCCCCCGGGAGCGCTTCATCACCACGGTTAAAGCGGTAGGTTTTCGCGCCGAATTTGGATAACCATTTCGTTTAATAATTTGTAAAACAATTATCAGGAGAACTTAATGAAGAAATTGACAAAATCAATAGCAATTGTTGCATTAGTAAGCGCAGGCAGCCTTCTTTCCACCTCAGCCAATGCTTGGTGGGGTCCATGGGGTGGCGGCCCCGGTGGCTGGGGTAACGATTGGTTCGGCGATGGTGGCATGAATTTCAATATGGGCTTTAATGGTCATGGCCGTGGTAATGGTTATGGCTACGGCTATCCAGGCTATGGCTATGGCTATCCAGGCGGTTGGGGTGGTGGTTATCCAGGTGGTTGGGGTGGTGGCTATCCAGGTGGTTGGGGTGGTGGCTATCCAGGTGGTTGGGGTGGTTATTCTGGTTATGGCTATCCAGGCTATGGATATCCAGGTGCTGTAGCTGCTCCAACCGTAGCTGCTCCTGCGACGACTACCAGCAAGTAATAAGACGAATTAATTCTCTGAAATAATTCATAATTTTACTGAGCAAATAGCGATTTATCAAAACCCTTTTACTCCAGAGACGGAGTAAAAGGGTTTTTTATGACCGGTATCCTTGAAAATTACGTACCCAAAAGACGCTACATTCAATGACTGAATCACGATGAGTAGCTATTCTGATCCTGCCGAGATCGTGCGCTTCGGTAAAAGTTGCTGAGATCGATTCGAGTTCAATACCTCGAGTAACAAATAAATAGTCACCTTTTGGTCGTTGGCGGATATCCGCGCTTAATCTGTATTGATCCGAAATTTCTCCCAATGGATTCCATGCAGCTATCCTCCAGGGACGAGGTTGGAGGTAGTAGCCAAGCTCGGCAAGTAATATCCGATCATTTCCCACTATTCCCGTATTAGGATAGCGCGTCCGTAATTTTTGGACTTGATCCGCCAATTCACGCCATCCGCGTAATCGTGCATAAGGATCAAGATGGCGCGCCGGCTTGGTGCCCATGATTCGATATAAAGCATCGTGGTGATATCCTAATCCAGCGATCAATATATTCAAGGTAAACGCTGCGATCAGAAGGTGGCCATGTGATCGGCACTTTTTCGCCACCATTTTTTCTTGTTTTTCTTGATCTTTTGGACACATGAACCAAGCCGAGATCAATAAGGTGAAACACAGGTAACTAGGTGCCGCCCAATTAGCATTGGATCGCGCCATCAGTGCCTCACCAGTGATAATTACAAATAATGGTAAACTTAGCGCAAGCAATAACCCTCGACGCCAAACTTCTGTTCCCGTTAATTCCTTATTTCTTGTTAATTCCTCCCGTCTCATCATGGCCGCAGGCAAAATCATGCTCAACACCGGGCTAAAAATTAATATTTGACTACCAAGAAATTCTAATAATTTAATCGGATGAAACAAGGGACGGTCAAGGGCGGCATTGTCAGCGGTATGACGTAAACTTATCCAACCATGGAAAATGTTCCAAAATATGTTTGGTGAAAAAATCAATATCGCTAAGAATAAAGCTGCATAAAATTTAGGATGGCGTAAGTGCTCACGGTGAATAGGAGAAAATATCAAATACAAAATTAAAGATAACGCAAAGACGATCATGGTGTACTTGGAAAGTAATCCCATACCTAGGCATACCCCAAACCCCAACCAATTCCGCCATTGTGTGTTTTCTAAGGCACCAATTAAGAACCACAATCCATAGGTCCAAAAAAACAATAATAAAACGTCGGTAGATATAATCCATGATGAGGCGGAGATCATCGGTAAGGTAATATAGATTGCCGCTGCCAACCTTCCCACCTTTACTCCATACAGCCGGCATCCGATCAAAAATAGGCCAAAAGCCGTACATGGGTGTATCAGTAACGCTGGAGCACGCACACATAATTCACCTTCTCCGCATAAATTCGTGGTGGCGGCAATGACCCAGGCAATCAGTGGTGGTTTTGAGTAATAACCGAATTCTAGGTTTTGAGACCAAGTAAAATAATAGGCTTCGTCAAAAAACAAAGGTAAATCAGCCGCAGCCAAGGCAATGGCACGATAAAGGGTGACAACTATTAAAAAAATAATCAAACCGAGAAGATTAGCAGTCTCGTTTTCGACCAAGGATAACTTACTAAATTTCATTAAATTAATATCCACCAGTCGATTTTTATCGAATGGAATAAATTAGGGCTGGAAAATTTTTTGGATTATGTCAATGGCTCGTTATATTTAATTCACGTTCCTCCGCTCCGAATGGTCGGAGGGTGATTAACTTCTTGTTCCAGGTAACGCACTACATCCCGAAAAGCGGCTTCATTACGAGCATCCATGTTTATCAAGTCACGATGTGCTTCCAGGATTGTACGTGCGAGATCTGCTTGAGTAACTTCAGCACGAGGAATTGGTTCACAAGTCGTCGATTCCACCTCCACGATGGCATCCGTGGTGATTAAATTAAAAAATTGATCAAAGCCCATACTGATTAAGACTGCGGTAATATCTTCACGCGGCGAGAATAACACTGCCAAAGGGGCATGGCGTTCAGCCATGAATCGAGCGATTTTGACCAGCAAACCAAGATTGGTACTGTCAATAAGCTCGGTCGCCGAAAGATCCACTAAAAAAGCACGAGGGGTTATCGCCGCGAAAAGCTTTTGTAGAAAAGCATCCAGGGAAGGAGCTAACGGATAGCGTATTGCCCCTACTAGTCGCAGGAAGTGAGCGTGATCGCGTTCAGCGTGCAAAATAAATCCTGAATTAGTCATTTTTTTCCCGCTGTACTTGAAAAAATGTAATATCGTCGGGCAGTAAAGTCTTACTGGGTAGTCCCATGCTTGCCGCCAGGTTATCAATATTAATGGCTGGATCGGCCACCCGTTCTTGGAGGGTAGCAAATTTTTCCTTAATGGAACGTTCTGGCATGATCTCAAGCAATCCATCCGAGATTAACCACAAGCTGAATTCATCGGGTAATTCTAATTCTTGACGAGGAAACTCTGAATCCTCGAACAATCCTACTGGACGGCTAGGATAGGCTAGGGAGCGAACCCCGGTATTATCATGAATCATGGGATAGGGAAATTGACCACCATTGCTACAAATAAGGCAGTGAGTTCGTTGATCGATGACTCCGTAAAAAATGGTCAAATATTTATCCAAACGCTGGCGACAAAGATCACGATTAAGACGCATGAGGGTGCGCTCGGGTTGTAATATTGTAGGATCTTCTTCGTCGCGGCTGGCTTGGCGGTATTGGCCCATTAGTGTGGTCAACATCACCGTAATGAACGCTGAGGCGGCACCATGGCCGGAGACATCGGCCATGTAGAATCCTAGATAACGATTGTCGATAGGAAAATAATCAACAAAGTCTCCCGAGAGGAACGTCGAGGGATAGAGTCGGGAATGAAAAATGTAATCTCCCAGCCTCCGTCGAGGGGGAGGCATCAGCTGATCCTGAAGGTGGCGTCCTGCTTTTTCATCCTCCTGTAGGCGTTCCACAGCAAGGCTCAATTCACGATTAAGCTTTTCAAGGTGCTCTCGATAATAACGATTCTGCTGCATCAGTTCTGCTCGTTCCAAGGCCCGGCAGAGAGTAGTGTCCAATACACCCATTTCAATAATGGGTTTAGTAATATAATCCCAGGCACCGCGTTTAAGTGCTTGAATCGCATCGCCAAGCAAATTCGCTCCGGAGACAATAATTACTGGAGTTTCAGGAGATTCACGGGTAATCGTGGAGAGCACTTCCAACCCATCTGCTCCGGGCAGACGTAGGTCACATAACACTGCATCGGGGTGTTCACGACGAAAAAGATCGATCCCCGACAGCCCATCGTGGGCCTGGAGCATTTCGTAGCCACTGTCTTCCAGGTAAGCCACGATCCCGCTGCGTACGGTCGGTTCATCTTCAATGGTGAGAATACGCGCGTTTCGATCCCGTTGCGGTGGAGGGATAACCGCGAATTTTTTATCGGTAGCGGAGGTTTCGCCCGGAAAATATACCGGACAGGAGCAAAAGGGAAAGGCCGGATTTTCGCCAATACTCATAATGATTGGAGTCCATCCTGAATGCTGAGTCGGTCGTTATCCACGATGACCTCCTGCGCATTGAGGTGGTTCGCGCACCTACATTTCGATTGTGAAATTACAACTAGCGCTTGGTGGCTATCATCCGCCACGCGCATAACGTTCAGGCCTGTCGCCCGTAGCGATGTAATCATTGCAACTGCCCGGCGGGTTTTACCTGCTCTTCCGGGTCTTCTTTACAGAACCGCATACCCCTCCCCGCGCATTACTTACGGGCCTACCGCCCGTAGCCAACGATAATATACTCCGGGTCGCGTTGGTGTCCCGGTCATGAATAGCGCCATATTTCGGGCAAGTCTACTGCCTAATCGACAACGCCATTGCATCCATTAAGTAGCCACATTCTGAATAAACCTTGCTGGTAGGTTCAAAACGGTCAATGATGATTACTTTAGGAGTTACGCAGTTGAAAAATAGGTTCAAAATTTTCAATCAGTTACATCAGATACCTATCTGATGACTTTCCATGGAAATCAAACGATTAAAATTCAACTGCGTAACTCCTATACTTTTCGACCGTACCACTCCGCTTTATATTCTATTTATCGGCGGATTTCTCCCTCAAGACCTGCTGGTACAAGCATCGCCCTTTAAGACGGAATCGTTGATTGTGTCTCGGACTCAATTTTCGAGGATACCGTGGCGATCCGGCGCGCCGCCGCCGCTAGTAAGCCGATGTCGCTTTGTGGCTTAAAAAACAGATCAGTATTGGTAAGCCCAAGGGCGCGTAAGTCATCGGGAATGACGTAACCCGCCGAACCAGTATGAATCAAAAAACGCAAGCCTGGATTTAACTGCGCCAGAATGCGAATCGCAGTGTTACCATCTATTCCCGTCAAACGCATGTCCATTATACATACATCGCAGAGCATCCCCTGACGCACTGCCTCTATTGCGGATTCAGCGGAACCCATGGTTATTACTTCCATATTTTCGTCTTCGAGATAGGCGCGCACTCCATCAGCCACGGAAGTCTCATCGTCAACTACCAGTATGTGCAAATTCACGGATCTGCTTCCTAAAAAGAGCACATAAGTGTTTATGCGCAAAATTAAAGATAATTCG
>CAUYTW010000088.1:0-27500 GCA_963575715.1 Gammaproteobacteria bacterium
CCGAGGAAGTCTTCGCAAATTATGCGTAATCATTTTATAGTGGCTTTGCTATATGTTAACACATTCGCTACCATGATTACTGAGATAGAGTGAGAATTAACAGTTTTTTATTTTTGAATTCTAACAGGGGCATTAGTCGTGGCTACGTTGCAATGAAGTACAAGACTCACCTACGAATGCTTCCTCAGTTTGTAGCTCTGAAAACGGCAGATGCAGACAACCTTAGAGGCTGTACAAAAACTACCATTTTGCGAATCAGGATCCTACTCATATGGATACAGATGAGAAACGATAACGAGGACTTAATCTTGTAATTTAATAATCAATCGGCTAGTTTTTATACAACCTCTTAAAAGATTAATTTCTGATTCACGGCGCTATGTCCATCCACTTCGTTCATCTTCACGTCCACACCGAATATTCATTGCTGGACGGTGTCATTACCATCAAACCCCTGATTTCGACTGTGGTCAATGCTGGAATGCCAGCAGTTGCGATCACTGACCAAAGCAATTTGTTCGCCTTAGTCCGCTTTTACAAGGCTGCTCAGGCCGCAGGGATCAAACCTATAGTGGGAGTGGATCTTTGGATTAGGGAGGATGATCCCCAAGCACCAGCGACCCGTTTGTTGTTGCTGTGCCAAAATTTGATGGGATATCGCAATCTCACTCATCTAATTTCCCGTGCCTATATTGAAGGCCAGGATCGCGGAATGCCTATGGTGCGCCGCGAGTGGTTCAAAGGGAAAACCGATGGGCTGATTGCTTTGTCTGGTGGGCGTGAGGGCGATGTAGGCCAGGCTCTCCTGGCCAGACATCATGAAGAGGCGCTTAATCATTTGGATCGTTGGCTGGCGCTATTTTCTGGGCGTTATTACCTTGAATTGATCCGAACCGGGCGTGAAGGTGAGGAAGATTACCTGCGCATGGCTGTGAATATCGCTGGTGAGCGTGGCTTGCAGGTGGTGGCAACCAACGATGCGCGTTTTCTTACCCGCGAAGACTTTGAGGTTCACGAGGCAAGGGTATGTATTCATGATGGATGTACTTTGAATGATCCACGGCGTCTCCGTCGTTACTCAGAGGAGCAATATCTTAAAACTTCGGAAGAAATGGCCGAGCTATTTTCAGATATTCCCGAAGCGCTGGAAAATTCGCTTCAGATTGCGCGGCGTTGCAATCTTACCTTACAGCTCGGCGAAGTTTTTCTCCCGGATTTTCCCATTCCCTCGGGCACAACCATGGAAGAATATTTTCGCGTCCTAGCCCGAGAAGGATTATCCGTGCGTTTCCAGAAAATTCTGGATCCCGGAGCAGCGGATTACCTGGAACGTAAACGCACTTATGAAGCGCGTTTGGAAATGGAACTCGATGTAATTATTCAAATGAAATTCCCAGGCTATTTTTTGATCGTCACCGATTTTATCCGTTGGGCCAAGGAGCATGATATTCCAGTTGGACCAGGGCGCGGATCTGGGGCAGGATCTTTGGTGGCTTACGCTTTATCCATTACCGACCTTGATCCATTACCCTACGATCTCTTATTTGAACGATTTCTTAATCCAGAACGGATATCGATGCCCGACTTCGACGTGGATTTTTGCATGGAGCGCCGCGACGAGGTGATTGATTATGTTGCAGACCGCTACGGCCGCGACCGCGTTTCACAAATTATTACCTACGGCAGTATGAATGCTAAAGCAGTGGTGCGTGATGTCGGACGGGTTCTTGGGTATCCTTATGGATTCGTTGATGCTATTGCTAAACTTATTCCTTTTGAATTGGGAATAACCCTGGACAAGGCACTAGAACAAGAAGATATTCTGCGTAATCGTTACACGCAGGAAGACGAGGTTCATACTCTTATTGACCTAGCCCGTAAATTGGAAGGGTTGGTGCGCAATGCAGGAAAACATGCTGGTGGCGTAGTTATTGCGTCCTCTAAGCTCACCGATTTCACTCCCCTTTATTGTGAGCCAGGCGGAACGGGATTAGTAACTCAGTTCGACAAAGACGACGTTGAACAGGCAGGATTAATCAAATTTGATTTTCTCGGTCTACGCACGCTAACGATTATCAATTGGACGATCAAAAGTATTAATCAGCATCGTCAATTGGTTGGGGAATCACTTGTAGATATTTCCACGATACCTTTAGATGACCGCAAGAGTTTCGATTTACTCAAGGCAACTAATACCACCGCTGTGTTTCAGCTTGAATCTCGTGGAATGAAGGATCTCATCAAACGTCTGCAACCGGATTGTTTCGAGGATATCATTGCTTTGATGGCACTGTTTCGTCCTGGTCCATTACAATCAGGAATGGTTGATGATTTCATTGACCGTAAGCACGGCCATGCTACGGTGGATTATCCACATCCGGCATTGGAGCAGGTTCTTAAACCAACCTATGGCATTATTCTTTATCAGGAACAAGTTATGCAAATCGCCCAGGTATTGGCTGGCTATACTTTGGGCAGCGCTGATTTATTACGTCGCGCCATGGGAAAAAAGAAACCGGAGGAGATGGCCAAGCAGCGTGATATTTTTGTTGACGGAGCTAAAGCACGCGGGGTAGCGTCAGAAACTGCCACTTATATTTTTGATTTAATGGAAAAGTTTGCGGGTTATGGTTTCAATAAAAGCCATAGCGCCGCTTATGCCCTGATTTCTTATCAAACCGCCTGGCTCAAAGCTCATTATCCGGCTGAATTCATGGCGGCGGTACTTTCAGCTGATATGGACAATACCGATAAAGTCGTAACTTTTATCGACGAATGTCGGCTAATGAAGCTCATCGTGATTCCGCCTGACGTGAATCATAGTGAATTTCGTTTCAAGGTAGGCGATAACAATAGCATTATTTATGGTTTAGGCGCGTTAAAAGGGGTAGGGGAGGGTGCAATTGCTGGCATCCTCGAAAGTCGTCATGCGCATGGAAAATTCTGCGACCTATTCGATTTTTGCCGCCGCATTGACGCACGTAAAACTAATCGTCGGGTACTTGAGGTTTTAATTCGCGCCGGTGCTCTCGATAGCCTGGCGCCAGGACGCGCCACCTTGATGCACAACCTGGAGCGTGCGATTCAGGCGGCGGAGCGTCATCTCCGTGACGCAAGCCTGGGTCAGGTGGATCTTTTTAGCGATAGCTTGACGGTTGTTACTAGCACCGTTGAACGTTGCGAGAACCAGCCAGACTGGGATATTCGCATGCGCCTAGCTGGCGAAAAGGATACCCTCGGGCTGTATCTCACAGGTCATCCAATTGATGAATACGCTGCGGAGCTTGTCCACATCGTCACTAGTCCTTTGGCGGATCTACGCCCCAACATCAACACTAGAGATAAGCCAAAGAATAAGTCAAAGGATAAGTTAGCGGTAGTCGCGGGCCAGGTATTAGGATTGCGTGTCATGCAGAACAAACGCGACGGTGGACGGATGGCCTTTCTCACCCTAGATGACCGCAGCACCCGAGTGGAAGTCGCGGTATTCAACGAAGTCTATATGCAATACCGCGATCTATTAACCAAGGACCGTTTGGTAGTGGTGGAGGGGTCGGTTACCATGGACGATTTTTTTGGTGGGCTACGCATTTCGGCTGAGCGTTTGTGGGATATGGATCAGGCTCGTGAGTTTTTTTCCAAAGCACTTGTCTTGCGCGTGACTCACGCTGATCATGGTTTGCCACGACATTTGGTAGAAATTTTGACTCCCTTTCGGGGAGGACGCTGTGCGGTACATGTTGATTACAGCAACAAAAATGCCAGCGCGGTATTAATTTTGGGGCGAAATTGGTATTGCCGACCTACAGATGATTTAATTTCACGGCTACGTGGGTTATTGGGGACAGAGAATGTTAGCGTTATCTATTGATAACCATATTACCGTCCCGTGCGTGGGAGCGGCGGCTAATGTAATGACGACTAATGACTAAATGCCCACGTTTAACTGTAGGAAGATAAGCGAGTGGTTTTAAGTGCCGGTCTTTGCCGGCTGTCAGCCCTTACGGGCCTAGTGACGGAAGCCTTTCGACTTCGCTCCCCATCGCCAAAGTTGCAGCGCAGCTTCAGTTCTTGCGAACTTTGCAGCAGACCGTTTCGTAGTTACCCGTACCGTGTCTGCTTCCGCCGCTTTCAGAACTACGAACTGAGGAAGCATTCAAGGTGAGCCTTTTACTTCGTTGCAACGTAGCCACGATGTTTTGTGGCTCAGGCTGGTAAATCAGGCTTTATCCATAAAGCCACCCGGCTTTAGTCGTGAGGTGATTTATGGTGTAAGTGACCACCGTGACCCTCTGGAGCAGTTGCGTCCTTACGTACCGGAGCTTCTACATCAATAGTTTTTTCATCATTGAATTGTAAAGATAATTTCACCGTTTCTCCTTCCTTGAGCGGGTGATCTCCTTCTATCAACATTAAATGATAACCACCAGGTGCCAGACTCACACTACCTTGCGCGGGTATCGAGAGACTTTCCTGGGCTTCCATGGAAGCCACACCATCCTTGACGGTAGTAAGGTGAATTTCAACCTGATTGAAACCTTTAGCGGTTGCTCCTTTAAGTACCTCGACACTATCGCCATTGTTGCGTAGCACCATGTAACTGGCCAGCATCTTCGCGGTAGGTGGTGCTTCTCGCACCCAAGGAGATTCCACAACCACGTCTGCGCACACCGGGGTTACGACCCCTAGCCAAACCAGAGGAAGCACACTACTAAAAAGTATCGAACGCATTTTCATTAAAAGTACCTTTAATATATTCAAATGGTTAATTTATTAAACTAATTAATTTCGGGGCAGATTCTGAATTTGCCGTATTAGATCATCTAACCGTCGTTCAATATTGTCCAGCCGTTTTTCTATGACACCAGGAGGCATGCCACCCTGGATCATCATCCCGTTGGGGCCTGGCCCAACGCCCCACGGACCATAACCTCCTCCTGGAGGAAGGCCGCCCATACCCATCCCAGCTGATGACCCAGAGCCATCGGTTCCCGGGCCGGGTGAGTTATTTTCGTTCCCCTGATCGGTTCCTGCAACTCCTCCAGGATTATTTCCCCAAGCGCCGGGACCGTAACCCATGCCTGGTCCTCTCATGTTCATTCCCGGGGGGGGGGCTACCCATACTCATCCCAGCTGATGACCCAGAATCATCTACCCCCGCGCCGGGTGAGTTATTTTCGCTCCCCTGATCGGTTCCTGCTGTGCCTCCAGGATTATTTCCCCAAGCGCCGGGGCCATAACCCATGCCAGGTTCTCCTCTCATTTCTCCGGGGCCACCCATTCCCATTGGTGGGACGGAACCCGATCCCATGCTTGGTGTGCCATTGCTTGCGCCAGCGGTTTGATTTTGTCCTGCTCCATTAGGGTTATTTCTCCAGCCTCCGGGACCATGGTTCATCATCCAGGGGGGCATACTCATTCCCTGACCAGTCATTCTTATATTAAAGTCACCTCTCCCGCCGGTCGCTGGGGATGTCGTCTCGTCAGCCTGAGCTGACATATTGCCGCTGATCATGTTTGGCATGGGTTGTCTCGCCGGCATCATGCCTGGCCCAGGCATCCCACGCCATGAAGATCCATCCATATTGCCACCTACCCCGCCCTTAGGAGTATCACAGCCTGGATCACCTAGCTTTAAGGGCTGGGTCTCGTTCGTTGCTGTTGGTGATGGGGAATCAAGCGTGGCCGCCGATAGCGTAAAAGAGACAAGAGCCATCGATGTCAGGGCTAGGTTGGTATATTTTTTATTCATAAAATTTTTCGGCGTGGAAACTCTTCGATCCCGAAGTGAGGAAACGCCGCCTCTTTAAGATATTGAATGGTTAAGAATCTAGGAGTGTCTAACATAAAATTTAGACGCATTTTGCAAGTTGCGAACCCTGCAACAGACCGTTGCATAGTTACACGAACCGAAAGTAGGTTGCGCGTTATTTGACCAATAAGCGATTAACATCGAATAGTCTCTGACACAGCAGAGATTGTGTATCTAGGGGATAATACCTTGATCAGCATAGCTTCGTAAGGTAGTTTTGCCCATTCCTAGCTTGGCTATCGCTTTTGAAAGCGGAACGTATGCCAATCTATGGGATTTAATGCTAGATTATGATAGCAAATGGTAGTTTTTGGCTAATTATTTGTCAACTCCGATCTGAAGTAAAGCGGATATGGGCGATAGCTTGGTCAAGCCTATCGAGGGTACGATTTTTCCCCAAAAGCGTGAGGGTGATATCAATAGGTGGGGACGCCATTTTTCCTGTCACCGCAACGCGGATCGGCTGGGCAAGTTTTCCCAGCTTTAGATGGTGGTCCGCCGCGCAACGAATCACTATTTCGTGAATGGGGCTGGCACTCCAGTCGATTACATTTTTCAGGCGCGTCCGTAATTCCTCAAGGGCCAATAAAACATCAGATCGCAAATGTTTTTGCGCCGCCTCCGATTCGTAGCTTATAACCTCTCGATAGAAAAATTCGCTATTGGCCGCCATTTCGACGAGAGTTTTGGATCGTTCCCGCTGCGCGATGACTACTTCCTTCAAATCAGGTCCATTACCAGGATCAATTCCTAGCTTACCGAGGTGATAACTCAAATGATGCGCGATTCGTGCGGGATCGCTATTTTTTAGATATTGTTGGTTAAGCCATAACAGCTTTTCGGGATTGAAGGTCGCGGCGGAGTGATTAACGTCGGTAATCTCGAACAGTCGAATCATTTCATCCAATGAGAATACCTCCTGATCGCCGTGAGACCAGCCTAAACGCGCCAGATAATTAAGCAGAGCCTCAGGCAGATAACCATCCTCCCGATAAGACATCACGCTTACCGCGCCGTGTCGCTTGGATAACCTGCCGCCATCCGCGCCGAGAATCATCGGAACATGGGCATAAACCGGTATCACAGCACCCAGCGCCTGCAAAATATTGATCTGGCGTGGCGTATTATTTAAATGATCATCACCACGAATGACGTGGGTTATTTCCATGTCCCAATCGTCCACGACCACCGTGAAATTATAGGTGGGTGTGCCATCCGAGCGAACAATAATCAAGTCATCCAGTTCGCTATTTTGAAACAGAACTTTGCCGCGAATAAGATCATTAACTATTGTCGTGCCCATGTCGGGATTCAGAAAACGAATGACAGGCGCTACTCCCGCACGTATTTTATTTTGGCCACGACAACGACCGTCATAACGCGGTTTTTCCTTACGTGCCATTTGCCCGGATCGCATCTCTTCCAATTCTTCCCTGGTGCAGTAGCAGTGATAGGCATTGCCCTCTGCCATGAGTCGCGCCGCTACATCATGATAACGGTCAAAACGCCGGGTCTGATAAAACGGCCCTGCATCGTATTCCAATCCCAGCCAGGTCATTCCTTCCAGAATAGCATTGACCGACTCTGCGGTTGATCGCTCTAAATCGGTATCCTCAATGCGCAGAATGAAACGGCCACCGTGCTTGCGCGCGTATAGCCAGGAAAATAGCGCCGTGCGCGCGCCACCAATATGGAGATAACCAGTCGGGCTGGGGGCAAAACGAGTACGAGGTGTCATGATTTTTACTTTTTCGCGGCGGTTATCTGTTCCAGGTGAGTAAGAAATTGTTTGGCACTCATGAAACCAATCACCCGCGCGTCACGCCGCTCGATGCCGTCGGGAGAAAAAAATAGCAAACCGGGTGGGCCAAAAAGCTCAAAACGTCGCAACAATGCCTGATCTGTGCTGGTATTCCTAGTCACATCAATTTGCAGTGGAACTAGCTCGGCAAGGGCGGCGCGTACCTCAGGAGTAGAAAAAGTCGTTCGTTCCATGCGTTTGCACTCTACGCACCAGTCAGCGTAAAAATCCAGCAATACTGGACGGCCTCTAGCGTTGGCCAACGCCTGGTCAAAATTCGCTGAATCGACGCGTTGAAAGACACCCGCAACGCTGTTCATCGCGCTCACCGCCGGAGAGGACAGGCGACGCAGGGGTTGAAAAGGATCGTCTCCTCCGCTTGCTGCCCCAACTAAGACCAAAGCACCCTGGATCATCAACACCATGCCAATGCCCTTCCACAACTGTTGCCAGCCCGTTATTTTTTCAGGTAAGCGCTCCAGAGCACCAAGGTAAACTCCTGAAACGATATACAGCGTGCCCCAGAGGAACAATGTTGCCACGGTGGGCAGGATTCGCTCCAGCATTTCCAGGGCGACTGCCAGAAGCAACACACCAAAGATGGCTTTGACCGTACTCATCCATGCTCCTGCGCGCGGCAACCAGCGACCTTCCGTGGTTCCAATGAGCAATAACGGTGCTCCCATGCCCATACTCATAGAGAATAACGTCAACCCGCCGAGCAGCGCGTCACCGCTCCGGCCAATGTAGATCAAAACTCCAGCTAGGGGAGGTGCAACGCAGGGACCGACGATGAGAGCCGATAGGAACCCCATCACTGCAACTCCCACGAAAGTACCTCCTTTTTGATGATTGGCAAGAACCGTAAGATGTGTCTGAAAATAAGCAGGAAGTTGTAGTTCATACAGCCCAAACATCGACAGTGCAAGGGTGACGAAGATGGTGCTGAAGGTACCGATGATCCAAGGGTTCTGAAACATGGCTTGAAGATTGGTGCCCACTAAACCCGCGACCACTCCCGCCACAGTATAAGTAGCCGCCATGGCCAGCACGTAAACTAAGGATAAGGAAAAAGCGCGCGCCGTGGTTATATCCTTTCCTTGCCCTACGATAATACTCGACAGGATAGGAATCATGGGAAAAACACACGGAGTAAAGGCAAGCAGGAGTCCAATACCGAAAAACCAGAAAATCACCAGTGCCCGATTGCCGCCTGCCAGAAGCGCGACAATTCGATCTGGTTCCGAATAGCTGCGAGATACAACTTTATCCGAGGGCGATACGGTCGGTGGACGAGCAAGATTAGCGTTCCCCGTAGCTGTGGCATCAACAAGTGGCGGAAGAGTGAGGCTGATCACTCGGGTCAATGGTGGATAACATAAGCGTCCCTCGGCGCACCCTTGAAAACCTGCCTCCAAAGTCAACGATAACCCACCATCAAGGGTGGAACGCTGAATCGGAAGACGTACCTGAACAGGGGCATGATAAACCTCTACGGTACCCAGGAATTCATCTTCCTTAGAATCACCATGGGGTAGATTTGGCTTACCTAGCGATACTCCCGTAGGGGCATCAATTAAGCGAAAATGCATTTTATCGCGGTATAAATAATAACCCTGAGTGATGTTCCAGTCCGCGACAACCGTTGTTGCATCCATGGTTTCAGCATGAAAAGGGAAGGCAAGCTCAGGGGTCAGGGGTTCGTCGTTGCCAGGCGTGCGTTGACTCTGTGCCATCCAGGTCGTGAGTGAGTCGCCGGCGACTAATTCACCATTGACTCCAAGAAAGTAGATTAGCGGCAATAAAGCCACCATCCAAAACGAACGAGAAAAAAATTTATTCATTGATTTTAGGTTCTTATAAGTTACACAGTTGCAAAAATAGGTTCAACATTTTCCATTGATAGCAAAAGATAACCCTTTAAGTGACTTTCTAGCTGAATCAAACGATTAAAGTTCAACTGCGTAACTCCTAATTTAGGAAGAACACATTTGAAAAATAGGTTCAATATTTTTGATCGTTTTTAAAAAATTTGTTTTTAGTGATTATCTAGCTAAATCAAACAATTAAATTTTAATTGCATAACACCTAGATTTGATCAAGCAAACAAATTTTTTTTTGCGTAGTTAAATCTATGATATCAAAACGTTTGGTGGAAGTATATGAACCCATGTCACCATCAGTATTTATCAAGATACCTCCCATTAAAATTAAATAGTTACAATTATATTTCGTAGCTGCGACCAGTTCATTGATGCGTTTATCAATCGCTTCGTAAATTACCTCGGTGGCGTTGAGAAGTGGAATTCTTCCGTTTAGGATACGATTTTTTTGCTGATAAATTATTTGTTCTATGATATTCATTTGATAATCCATTTCTGTGACTTCGCCTTCTATGATTTGATTATTGATTAATTTAGTTAGCGCACTTTTTGCCGCACCACAACAAGCGGAATTTTTGGATTGGCCAAAACGATGTATCTCTCCAATGATTCCTGTTTTGGTAATGCCAATATGAGGGCCATAATAAATAAATACTGCACCTTCATCTGGAACATGACTAGCAAACGCACTCATGCCCGTCAGACCCGTAAAAGGAAATCCATTGAGTCCGCCCATTTTAAACGGGCCTAAAAACTCGCTCGCTCTTACCGGATATTGAATACTGTTTACATCATCGCTGCAGATACTGTCAGCGAGCATGACTTGCCTAGGCTCTAAGTCTAATTTTTCCTCTACAAAGTCAATAAGTTTGTTTACACTATCAATCGTCGAGATCGCATTTGGATAAGATTGCCTGATTAGAGCTAATTTTTCTCTTTTTTTCATTGGGGAACCGGTAAAATAAAATTATTTGTGATTAGAAAATCCCACATCATAACTACCACGCACCTGGCTAAGAAACTCTAATCGTTTTTCTTTAAGATCAGCACGCATTCCAACTGCGTTTACTACTTGACGCCAACGGCGAATTTCGATTGCATGGTCAGTTTCACCGTATTGTTGCTTGGGATGCAATTTCATTTCAGAGGTATTCAGTTCCAATGGTTCTAATTCATCCGGACGGCGTAGCCGTACTTGATCAAGCAGCCAAACTGTTTCTCCTTTCGCGCTTACCCGCCCGCGTTCTGCGGACAAAAGCCAGGACGGCATGCCTTTCTGAAATAAAATAAAATTTGGTTTATGTAATTCAGTGCTATTGTCATCCATGAAATGCTCTATATAATTTGATTGTAGTCGATAATGTGGCTTCCCGGTGGTATCCATGATGGTGGCAATAAAATTTATGGCAAAATAATCTGGATCATGGCGTGGTGGCGATTCCGGCGTGTCAACCTGTGGTGCGCTGGTTTGGGTTACCCAAGTGCTGAAAGCAGCGACTATTATTAAAAATAAACCCTTAATGAAGGCGCTGAAACGGTAAATATTAAATTTATTAATAAAATCCTGCATATATTTTAGAAGTTATAAATAATATACACGAAAAGAATTATTCATCATTGTCTCCGAGACATCCCTGATTTTAACCATGGTGAGGAAAGGGGGGGGATGGTTTTAGCGAGAAAAACCGTCAATCAAAAAAACCAGTCTTTCCCAGCTGTCAGCCCTTACGGGCCTGGTGACTCTGGATTTTTTATCTAAAAATACTTTACCCGACCATATGAACAGATGGTTAGGTATTTTTAGTAAATACATAATATCCGAATGATTGCTCTTTGCCTACAGGAGTTAGATGTTTTTCAACTTTTTCTTCAATCAGTATAAATTTTTCACCTAACTCTTCTTTTAACGTTTTCGCATCATATTGGACTATATCAAGACCGCTACATTTCGTTGGGCCACCAATCGAAAACGCTGCAATAATTACATGACCATAATCCTTAACGGATGCCTCTAATGCTTGCCTATATTTTTTTCTATCATCATTATCCGTTAAAAAATGAAATACTGCGCGATCATGCCACAAATCATATTTATGTGAAGATACAAAGTTCGTTACATCTGCTACTTTCCATTCAATCAATTTTGATTTATCTCCTAGCCGTTGCTGGACGTATGTAAGAGCATGAAACGATAAATCAAGGATAGTGATATTTTTGAACCCGTCTTTTAAAAGATAATCACAGAACATTGATGCACCGCCACCAACATCAATGATATAATCGGTATTTTTTAGTACGAGTTTTCTCATTAATGCCAACGAAACGGCAGGCTCCTTTTGGTACCAGCTTACTTCAAAAGGAGACTTATCCTGATAGATTCTTTCCCAATGTTCTTTTCTATTCATTTAAAAATCTCATGAATCTTCGTTGTAAAAAGTATAACATTGAATTTATAAAATTAATGCTTTGTATTTACGCATTTTTAACTTATTCTTTACGAATTTTCAGACATGATTGATCGTGCGTCAAGCATTTTTCAAAATATGAATAGATCCCCTGCGGTGGAAAATTTTTGTCTTGATATATAACTTTACTAAATAACTATAGAATCAAACATGACAACAATACGCTGATATGTTTTGTAATCGAAGTCGTACATTGCATGGAATGCTTACAATTTGAATTAATATCTGTTTCAATCTCGGAAAAATAATCTGTGACTCGCCCCGCCTTAGCCGTCATCGACCGTGCCGCTCTGCGTCATAACCTTAATCAAGTTCGCTCCATTGCCTCCAATTGCCAGGTGATGGCGATTGTCAAAGCCAACGCCTATGGTCACGGTTTAGTCCGTGTGGCACGCCTGCTGGCGGAGGATAAAGGCGTTGATGCCTTTGGGGTGGCCTGTCTGGAAGAAGCAAAGGTGTTACGCGCCGCTGGGGTCAAACTTCCGATCACCCTACTGGAGGGTGTCTTTGAAGCTGATGAATATCGTGATGCCGCACGTTTGGGACTTACAGTGGTGATTCATCATCCTTGGCAAGCTGATGCACTGCAATCCACTGCTTTGCCGTGGCCAGTGTCGATTTGGCTCAAGATAGATACTGGAATGCATCGTCTTGGCCTGCCACCAAAAACAGTAACCAGTATCTGGGAACGTTTGCGAACCTGTCGTAGCGCACTGTTACCGATAGGGTTGATGACCCACTTCGCTTGTGCCGATGCCCGTAATTCGCCTATCACGGATCGTCAACTAGCCTGTTTTCGAGAGACCGTTTCAGGACTGTCCGGGGCATGGTGCCTAGCCAATTCAGCCGCCATCTTGAGCGATTCCGCGACTCATGGCCAATGGGTACGGCCAGGATTGATGCTTTATGGCGTTTCCCCCTTTTCCAACGAGCACGCGTCTAATCTCGGGCTACGTCCTGTCATGCAATTCACCTCTCGACTCATTGCTATCAATCAAGTACATCAAGGCGAAACGGTAGGTTATGGTGGCTCATGGATATGCGCCACTGATACCGTAGTTGGAACGGTGGCGGCTGGTTATGCCGACGGCTACCCGCGCCATGCACCATCCGGCACGAAAGTATTGGTCAATGGTCGCACTGCGCCTCTTGTGGGACGCGTGTCGATGGATATGTTGTGCGTGGACCTCAATAGTCATCCTGATGCCAGAATTGGCGATACGGTCTTGTTGTGGGGTGAAGGACTCTCCGTTGAGGAGATTGCTACGGCTGCAGATACCATTCCTTACGAGCTGCTTTGCCATATCGCACCACGGGTGGCTATCGAGGAGCGCAATTGAAATTTCGCTTTGGCAACGGTATAAAAAGTAAACATTTTATTCGTTGCACGCCAAAAATCCAACTTGTCGCCAAGCCTCATACATAATTACTGCCACCGCGTTGGATAAATTTAAGCTGCGGCTTTTTACTGACATCGGAATTTTAATTCGTCGCGCTGGGGGCACGCTGTCTAGTACGCTTTGTGGCAAGCCGCGTGTTTCGGGACCAAAGATAAACGCATCGCCTGCCTGGTAGGCAGGCGTTGAATAAAGCACCTGTCCGCGGGTTGAACAGGCAAACAAACGCGAAGGTTGAATATCCGCCAAAAACGCCAATAGCGAGGAATACTCGTGTACACGCGCCCATTCGTGGTAATCTAAACCAGCGCGGCGGAGCTTGCTGTCGTTCAATTCAAAACCAAGTGGATGAATTAAATGTAGGAAAAACCCGGTATTGGCGCACAGCCGGATGATATTGCCGGTGTTCGGCGGGATTTCCGGTTCGTATAACACACAGTGAAACATCATTGCCACTGGTTAGAAGAAAGATGGAAAAATGCCCGCAATTAATCCACGGACTAAGCGAAAAACTTCAACCAATCCCCATATACTCATGTCATCCAACCTGTCCGGTGAGCCTTTACGGATTGATCCACGCTCATCAATGCTTCTAGCTTGGTTTTTATTAATCATTCATGGTAGCGCGCTGGCTCTGGTGCCTGTCTTGACCCTTCCCATCTGGACAGATATGGGAATAGCGCTAGGAGTAGCGATAAATCTGGCCGTCACACTGCGTACTCATGCGCTACTTCAGAGTGGAAATGCGGTAGTACGTTTAGTTTGGAATAACGATGAGCGTTGGATTTTGGCTTATGCCAATGGCGTTGTGCGTCACGCCGAGTTAATTCCCGGTAGTTTCGTCCATCCATATCTGGTGATACTCAATTTTTACATATCGGACGCTTCTTTTTTCTTTCGTCATCATTCAGTGGTTCTTGCCGTCGATGCCGTGGACTCAACTACTTTTCGTCGCTTGCGAGCACGACTTCGAGCTGGGGTAAACAATCAGTAGAAAATATTCGGGCCTTGCAAGGGGAGCTAAGGCCGAAAGGCTATCCTTTTCTAGGCCGCTTACAGGCTGGCGGCCAGGAAAGCACGGTAACTTTATAATTTCAAAATCAAAAACAGGAGGACGGCGTTTCATCCCCATGGCTATTAGCTAGGGTTTCCGCGCTGAATTTAGATGAAAACCATTTACATCACCATTGCCATCATTCTACATTTAATTTCCGTCGTTATCTGGGTGGGTGGTATGTTTTTCGCGCATACAGCATTACGCCCCGCCGCCACGTCGTTATCGACAGAATTACGCATCCCGCTCTGGGGACGAATTTTTGAAAAATTTTTTCCCTGGGTATGGACGGCGGTCTTAATCATTTTTGTCACGGGTTATAGCGTTCTCTTTTTAGTGTTTACGAGTTTCAAAGACGCTAGTCCTTATGTCCATGCCATGATTGGCTTGGGTAACTTAATGAGCCTGCTGTTTTTCTATCTTTGGTTTTTCCCCTATCAATCTTTTCGAACAGCCTTAGCAACTAAAGACTTAGCGACGGCGGGTTTTCATCAAACACGCATTCGTTACATCATCACCATAAATTTGGTGCTCGGCCTAATTACCATCGTGGTGGCGGTTATTGGGCACTGGTGATTTGGCATAGGCCATTTCAATCCGTTGTGGTTATATTCTGTGGTCCATCAGGCGCTTTAATCAATAGTACTGATCCTTTCCAACCTGGTGGATACGGGGCATCACGAATCACTTTGCGCCATTGGAGGTCTTGCAGGGCAGAATGCAGGACAACGAGTGGACTTTCATAGTCAACGTCAATTTTAGGTAAGGTCATCAGGCCCAAGGGTTCGATAATTCGTTGGCGGATAACATTACCTACCCATAGGGGAATCCCATCAGGGGTGAGCCGTGCATCCGCGCGCCATAAACGCAACAATAATCGTGTTGTGGGCGTGGCGTTAACCTTTTGGTAACGGACAAGCCGTAACATCTCCTGACGTCCGTCGTGAGAATGGGGTAAAACCGGCAAATCGGTGATCCCCTGGCTGGGAAGCAGTAAACCAAGGATGCTCACCATGTTAAACGTTGCGGGTACGCGCCAATCATGACGTTCTAGGTGATTTTGTAATTCCGTCAGGTCGCCGGCGACCTGGAGAGTCATGGGAGTGTTATCAGCACCCCGCCAATCCAGTTGGTAACAGGCCAACTTTTTCCAATCTTGCTCCCACCATAAAGCACGCTCCAGATTCATTTCTGGATGGCGAACCGCGTAGCGCATCAACTCGCTACCGTGCAAGTTCATCACATATCCACCACCAGCAAACAGCAGCATTAACAGCAACAAGCCCAGCAATTTTTTAAGATCCACAGGAACAGCAGCGCGACTACGGTAAGCAATCCCTACAAAAACTGACCAAATTACCCCTAAGGCTACTCCGCCAATTACATCGGATAACCAATAGCGTCCCAGATAAAGCTGGGTAATCATCATCAGGATGAGCCATACCGCTACCACCGTGTAGGGCAGGCGACGCAAGGTAGATGGCAGTTCCCGTGCCACCATGACTGCCAAAAAACCATAAAAAGTACTCACCAGCGTGGCGTGGATACTGGGGAAAGCACCTTTCATTTCTCCAAGGTAAATTCCCGGTAGTGGCGAAGCACCTGGTAGCAAGTAATGCAGGCACAGTCCAATCAAGACCGCCATCCCCATCGCCGCCACCCAATGACTCGCCGCTAACCAGTGCCGCTCAATCACGAGCCAAGCGAATCCAGCGCCAATCATCATTAAAGTTACGGGAATATCCGTTAGTTCAGAAAGGAACACCATCGCCTGATCGGCCCAGTGGCTACGCAATCCTTGTAATAAAAAGTAGACCTGATAATCCAGCCCCAAGGGTTGAGAGTGACCAATTTCTCCAACCAGGATGGTGAAAAAAATCCATCCTCCAAACAAAAACATCACTCCCAATTCGATTAAACCTTTTAATTCTGGATGACTGGGATCAAGCAGGCCAATGGTGACATTTTGAAACAGGGGATGTGCGCGACCCCAGGCAAGAAGATGCAAAACGATGAGTTGCGTTCGAGGCTGAAGCAGGGCATAAATCCGACGGACTACCAGCATGGTTACCCAAATCAATAACAGCAACAAAACTAAAATCAAGGCTAGGCGGGTCGCGATCTGGGATGCTAAATTCAAGGATGCACCAAATATCACTCCAGGTAAGATATAGGCTGGTGCCCAAATGAGGGCGGAAATAAAATTCGCCCAATAAAAACTGATGGCAGGCATTCCCATCATTCCCGCCACTGCGGGAATGACTGGTCGCACTGGCCCGACGAAACGACCAAAAATTACACTTTTAGATCCATGACGCACAAAGAACTTCTCAGCGCCTTGAATCCATTCTGGGTGACGATTGAACGGCCACATGACGCGGAGATGTTCGTGGTAATGACGGCCGACCATATAACTTACGCCATCCCCAACCAGCGCGCCGAGAACGGCCCACGCCAAAGTTGACCATAACCCCATCGCGCCCAGTGCCACCAACGCACCAATACCAAACATCACGACCGTGCCGGGGACGAATAAACCTACAACCACCAATGATTCTGAGAGGTTGACTAGGAATACCACGATACCTGCCCAGTTAGGGTGATTGCCAATCCATTCGATTAAAATATTTAGGTATTCATTCATGTTCTATAATCATTTAGTGACTATTTATTAAGACGGCTGAATCCGGTAACAATCGTTCGCGCAATTTCACCAGCAATATCAAACCAGGTAGGGCAGTGATGCTGGTAATGATAAAGAATTCAGCCCATCCCACTGCGTCCACCACGAATCCCGCCGCAGGCCCGACATAAACTCGACCCAGTGCAGCTAAGGCCGAGAGCAGTGCGAATTGCGTGGCGGTATAACGCGGATCACATAATCCCATGAGCAATGCGACGAAAGCGGCGGTACCCATTCCTCCTGCCAGTTTTTCGAAACCTACGGCAGCGATCATCAATAGGTAACTTTTTCCCGCCCAGGCTAAAATTGCGAAGGTGAGGTTGGATACTGCCTGAAGCACTCCGAAAAATAGTAACGCCCGATACAATCCCAAGCGTGCCAACCACGCCCCGCCAATGAGTCCACCCAGAAGCAGGCTGGCCAACCCAAGTCCTTTATTGATGGCTCCCACTTCTCCTACATCGAATCCAACGCCGCGAATGAGAAAGGCAGTGGTCAGGCTGTCAGCGAAGGCGTCGCCAAACTTGTAGAGAATAATTAGGGCAAGCAAGATGAGCGCACCAGGGCGCAAGAAAAATTCCCGCAGGGGTTCCTCAATGGCCGCACGCAGGGTCGGTGGTGGCAATGCGTATTCAATGTCTTTTCGTGTCGGTTCTTGTCCAAAAATCGTGGCGATCAGCCCCACTACTAGAAATCCCGTCGTCAGGAAATAAACGTTAGAAAATCCCACGAACTGGGCCGCGACCAGCGCGCCGGCACCAGTTAACAGCATGGCGACCCGATAACCCACTACTGATACCGCCGCTCCCAGTCCACGCTCGGTGGGAGCCAACAGTTCGACACGATAGGCATCAATCGCCACGTCTTGAGAGGCGGAGGCAAAGGCTACTATTAAAGCAAGAATCGCAACGGTCATTGGCGCGTTCACTGGATCAGCGCCCGCCAGGGCGAGGATCCCGACTCCGAGGAGTATTTGCGTGACCAGCATCCAGCCTCTTCGCCGCCCCAACCAGGGCAATACATAGCGGTCCATTAGTGGTGCCCAAAGAAATTTCAGGGTATAGGGCAGGCCCACCAGGGTGAACAAGCCAATCGTGGTCAAATCCGCTCCAGCCGTAGTCAGCCAGGCCTGCAACGTACCACTGGTCAATGCCAGGGGCAGGCCCGAGCTGAAACCCAGAGCAAGCATGAGAATCATGCTGGAGTTTGCCCAGGGGGCAGTGGACAAGGGAATGGGCATGAGAGAGCTAACCTTACGGCCGTAGGTCAGCTTCTTCCTTCTTGGGTGGTAACAGGGTCTGACGATTGAGGCCCATGGCCAAGGCTACGGGAGCAGCCACGAAAATGGAGGAATAGGTGCCAACGAAGATTCCGATTAGAAGTGCAAGGGAAAAACCGTGCAAAACATGGCCGCCCCACAGAAACATCGCAACTACTACCAGCAGCGTAGCAAAAGAGGTCATCAAGGTTCGTGACAGCGTCTCGTTGACCGAAAGGTTGATAATCTCCTCGGGAGTTGTTCCTTTGCGTAATTTTTGGAAGTTCTCACGAATTCGGTCGAATACCACTACCGTATCGTTAAGTGAATAGCCGATGATGGCTAATAAAGCGGCGAGTACGGTGAGGTCGAACTCAATGCCAGAGACGGCAAAAAAACCAAGGATCATGACTGGGTCATGGAACATGGCAACGATGGCACCTACTGCCATGCGGTATTCAAAACGCAAGGCGATATAGACCAAGATGGCCAGAGTAGAAAAAAGTAGAGCGAGTGCCCCTGCTTCTTTTAATTCCCCACCTACTTGGGGACCTACAAACTCGACCCGACGCATCGCTACCTGATTGTCGGCTGATCCCCGGCGCAGCACTTCCAATACCTGATCGCTCAGTACCGCGCTGGTCACCCCAGGTCGGGGAGCGAGACGAATCAACACGTCATGGGTAGTACCAAAGTTTTGGACCATGGCATCGTTATATCCTCCTTGGCCAAGAACTGCACGCACCGTGGTTATCTCCACGGGATGCTCGTAACCTACCTCAATAACTGTACCGCCAGTAAAGTCCACCCCTAGGTTCAACCCTAGCACTATCAATAGAACCAATGACAGGATAAACAACACACTTGATATGCCAATGGCATACCAACGCTTGTTCATGAAATTTATTTTGCTAATTTTCTTGAAAAATTCCATCGGTAATATTCTCCCCCCTTACACTGACAGCCGCGCCACGCGACGCCTGCCGTAGGTCAGGTTGACGATAGCCCGGGTAACCATGATGGCGGTAAAAAGCGAGGTCAAGATACCGAGGCTAAGAGTGACTGCGAAACCCTTAATCGGGCCGGTTCCAAACATGAACAGGGCAATGGCACCAATCAGGGAGGTAACGTGAGCATCTAGGATGGTAAGGAATGCCTTGTCATAGCCAGCGGAAATACTTGCCTGTGGCGAACTTCCGTTACGTAGTTCTTCGCGGATACGCTCGTTAATAAGCACATTAGCGTCCACGGCCATACCCACGGTAAGAGTAATGCCAGCAATGCCAGGCAGGGTCAAGGTCGATTGGATGATTGATAGTAGCGCCATTACTAGCACTACGTTGAGCAGAAGGGCAACGTTGGCGATAAGGCCGAAGAGGCCGTAGTAGACCATCATGAAAACAACGACCAGAAACGAACCGATAACTGCCGAGCGAACTCCAATGGCGATGTTGTCCTGACCAAGGCTCGGACCAATGGTACGTTCTTCGACAATTTCCATGGGAGCGGCCAACGCTCCAGCGCGCAACAACAGGGCAAGGTTGCGCGCCTCCCCAGTGTTATCAAGTCCAGATACCTGAAAACGTTTGCCAAGCTGGCTTCGAATCACGGCTACGTTGATGACTTCCTCAACGGTTTTCTTTTCCTTAACGACGCGCCCACCGATGGTTTTGGTTTCGACCTTGCTCTCAATGAAGACCACTGCCATTCTTTTACCTACCAGTTCGCGGGTAGTTTGGCTGAAAATCCGTGCGCCTTTGGAGTCGAGGGTAATAAACACCGCTGGCGAACCGCTCTGGCTTTCTATTCCCGATGCGGCATCAATTACCGATTCTCCGGTTAGCAGTACTCGTTTCTGGAGCAGAATGGGACGGCCATTACGCTCGTAATAAAGTTTCGAAGCGGGAGGAGAATGTCCGGCGATAGCATCGCGCGGATCATGCTCTTCATCCATCATGCGAAATTCCAAGGTCGCAGTCGCACCCAGGATTTCTTTAGCGCGGGCAGTATCTTGCACCCCTGGAAGTTGGACCACGACCCGATCTTCGCCATGCTGTTGAAGCACAGGCTCGGCTACACCCAATTCATTAACCCGGTTGCGCAGGGTGGTAAGATTCTGCTGAACAGCAGTTTTAGCAATCGTGCGTAGTTCCTTTTCAGGGATACGACCAATGGCGCGAAAACCATCTGGCCCGTCCTGAGCGGTAATTTGCAACTCATGCAATTCTTTGCGGAGTAAATCAAGTGCCTGGTCACGATCCTCTCGCTCTTTGAATTTGACCTCCAGCCCGCCGCCACTCGCTCGTCCCACCATGAGGTAACGCAATTTTTTGTCGCGCAACATGGCGCGGGCATCACTCACATAACGATCCTCAGCATGGTCGATGACCGCTTTCATATCCACCTGCATCAAAAAATGCACTCCACCCCGCAGATCCAGGCCCAAATACATAGGTGCAGCACCGATTGCGCTCAACCAACGTGGGGTAGCAGGGGCTAGGTTAAGCGCCACTACATAGCCGCGTCCTAAAGTTTCGAGTGCCACATCTTGCGCCTTCAGTTGGGCGTCGATGTCGTAAAGACGCACCAACAGCCCCTGATGGACAAGCTCGGCCTGCTTGACCTCAATCCTCGCCTTACCGAGCGCGGTCGTGAGTTGTGTGAGGGTATCCTGACCTATTTCTAATCCACGAGCATTGGCAGTGATTTGGATAGCGGGATCCTCGCCAAAAATATTGGGCAGGGCATAAAGGGTTCCGATTACCAAGACAATAACGATAAGAATATATTTCCAAAGAGGATACTGATTCATAAGAATTTACCGATTATCTCCCGAAGATTTAACCGCTGAGAAGCGATGGTAACCACAGCATCACAAATTTTTGATCGTACCCTTGGGCATCAAGGAAGAGACCGCTTGTTTCTGGACTTTCACTTGGATATTGTCAGCTACCTCGATTAGGACGAAGTTATCCCCTACCTCAATGATTTTACCGAGCAACCCTCCAGTGGTGACAACCTCGTCGCCCCGCGTAAGGGTTGCAACCATCGCGTCATGCTCCTTGGCACGTTTGGTCTGAGGACGAATAAGCGCGAAGTAAAACACAACGAAGATGAGAATAATTGGTAGAAACTGCATCAGAGATTCAGTACCACCAGGCGCGCTTGGCGTGACCTGGGCGTAGGCGTCGGAGAAAAAGAGACTCATGTCGCGTCCTTAAGATTAGGAGTATGGAGTAAGCTACGCGAGAACCGCGAAGGCGGTGGATTATTGCACAAGTCGCATGACTGCGCGCGGCCTGACTATTCAGCGACATTATGAATAGATGATTCAAAAAATTTTTTATATCTTTTTTCAGGAGGTTATTATGAAAAAAAGTCCTTTTTCCAGAATATTCTGGGTGGGCATGTTGTTGACCGTCAGCCATTCAAGTATTGGCGCTCCTGTGGATGGTACTCCCCAGCGATCCACACCATCCACTCCCACGCAATCGCCATATACGTTTCAAGCGAGAACCATGCGGGCGGTCTGGCCTCATGAATTAATGAGTATTCAAGAACGCCATGAATTGTGGCTGAAGATGCGCACTGCCCGCACACCGGCGGAACGTATGGAATTATGGGCCAAGAAGTATGCTCAATTAGAGGAACGTAGCGCGAAGCTTGGCGTGGTATTGCGTGAACCCGAGCCAATGATGATGCGATACGAGGATCGTTATCCAGGAATGCGCGAAGAGGGGCGTTGGGGGCCGGAGCGTCGGGAGTATGCCTGGCCAGGCGAGCATCCATCCTATAGATACGGTGCGAGATACGGCGTGCCTCATTATGAGGGCTTACCTCAGAGATACGAAAATTTCCGGCCACTACCTCCCGCCGGGCGATAATTACCATTACGCGAATCATGTCAAGATGGATTCGCTACCAGCCAAATTAGACTTGCCATGCGTCCGCAGGTAGCCTCTCGGCGGTAGGAATAAAAACGCTGTGAATCGCTGAAAGTGCATAAATCGCCGCCATGGACGGCGCCAACTCCGAGGAGGGTCAGGCGGCGGCGTGCGAGCTGATAAAGATCCGCAAACCAACGCCCTCGCGGTGAAGGCTGAAAGGCAAGCGCTGCACCTGCGTCAGCGTCGAAAAAGGCGGTTTTTACTTCCTCTCCGACTTCGAAGGTCTGTGGGCCGATGGCTGGACCGAGCCAAGCCATAAGTTCCCCAGGTGCCACGCCCAGCATAGTCACCGTTCGTTCCAAGACTCCGGCCAGTAATCCACGCCAGCCAGCATGAGCAGCGGCCACACATGTTCCAGCGTGGTCGCAGAACAATACGGGCAGGCAATCAGCGGTAAGAACCGCGCATATTGCACCTGGGGAATGTGCGTAGCTCGCGTCGGCGGGACAACTCGTAATTGATTCGATGCACGCATCGACCGCATGGATGCCATGCGCTTGTTCCAGCCAGCATGGCTCTACATGCAGTGCCAAGGCCGTGCGTAATAATTGGCGATTGTGCGCTACCGCAGCCGGATCATCGCCGACATGGGTAGCAAGGTTCAGACCCGAGTAAGAACCACGACTGACTCCGCCACGCCGGGTCGTAGTCAGGGCGCGGACTTGACGCGGAGCAGGCCAGTTTGGTTCGATCCAATCAATGGTCATCAATGTCCCCCCAAGAAACATCGACCTTCAGACGGCTTTTTCCGCCCCTTTGGATAACGTGAACTCGACGTTAGAGCCTGCTCATAATCTTTTGTCGTGTTACACAAAAATTTTCTGATGGAGCGCCGATGAAAGAGCGTAATACTTAACGTGAACTCGACGTAAAGAGTCGAGTTTTTTGAAATTCGCATCACAAAGTAGGTTAGGAGTTACGCAGTTGAACTTGTCGCTCTATATAAAGGATAGGAGTTACGCAGTTGTATTTGTAACGCTATTAAAGAATTGAGTTTTTTGTTGTCATTCTACGCGGAGGGCGCGTTAGCGCCCGTAGTCGCAGAATCTCTATCAGTATAGATGGATTCTGCGACTCCGCTGCGCTGCGTGCAGAATGACTTACTATTTTTCAACTGCGTAACTCCTAGGGCGTGTTCACAGTAAAGGAGGTTGAAAAATGATACGTTTTATACTAAGCGGAACTCACAGGAGCCAAATATAAGTAACGTGAACTCGACGTAAGCAGTATGATAAACGGTTGTATCCCTTAACTTATAATCTCTAGGAGATCTCACCATGAACACATTAGGCCACATTGACTTAACCATTTTATTCGTTGATGTTAATGATTTTTGTAACGTTTTTATCCCCGCCTGGCTCCAGTCCCTGTTACCAGATGAAAAGTCGCAACGTATGCGTGAATCCACCATGCACCCCTCTGAGGTAATGACGATTCTTATTCTTTTTCATTCTTCAGGTTTTAGAAGCCTGAAGAATTTCTATTTGTACTACGTATCATCTGCACTGGGAAAGGCTTTTCCAAAGCTGGTCAGCTATAACCGATTTGTTGAACTCGAGAAGTCGGTTCTGATTCCACTAACTGCGTATTTAAATACGCGTCGCGTTACCTCCAGGGGAATCGCATTTGTTGATTCCACTAAATTGCAAGTCTGTCATAATCGTCGTATTCCTAATCATAAAACCTTCAAGGAGTTTGCCGCGCGTGGAAAAACATCCGTTGACTGGTTTTATGGTTTTAAACTGCATATTATTATTGACGACCAAGGAGAGCTGGTTTACTTTCTTTTGACTCCTGGTAATATAGATGACCGTAAAGCATTGAGAAAAATAGTAAAAGAATTGAAAGGAAAATTATTTGGAGATAAAAGTTATATCTCCGCAGAACTCAAGGAAACCCTTTGGAAGCAGGGAGTACAATTAATAACTACGGTGCGCAAAAATATGAAGGAAGTCTTTTTAGAAAACTTCGATAAAATACTTTTGCGTAAACGGTTTCTGATTGAAACCGTTATCGGTCAGCTGAAAAATATTTGTCAGCTGGAACATACCCGTCATCGCAGTCTCATCAATTTTATGGTGAATGTAATATGCGCTCTTGTCGCATATTCATGGAAAACAAAAAAACCGTCCCTTAATCTTAGGGATTGGAAGGGCAAGGATGTCAATCTTCTTTTCATGGAAGAAAACAATATTTTCTTTTTACCTACTTTTTGATGTGAATTTCAAAAACTCGACCCCTTACGTCGAGTTCACATTATCTAAACCAGTACCAGTTTTAGATAACAGATACAAATGCTATTGAAAATACTGCATAAAAAAACCCATTATTCACTTAATGAATAATGGGCATATATTAAGTGCCTGGTAGTGACCTACTTTAACATGGGAAACCCACACTATCATCGGCGCTGAATAGTTTCACATCCGAGTTCGGAATGGGATCGAGTGGTTCCTATTCGCTATAGCCACCAGGCAAAATTAAGATGGGCATAATGCCCAATGACGAGTTGTATAAGAGATTCTCAACAGAATATTTAGGTGTTATATGGTCAAGCCGCACGGTTAAATTAGTACTGGTTAGCTCAACATATTACTATGCTTTCACACCCAGCCTATTAACGTCGTGATCTTCAACGAACCTTTAGGAACCTTTAAGGTCCAGGGAGATCTCATCTTGAGGAAGGCTTCCCGCTTAGATGCTTTCAGCGGTTATCCCATCCGTACATAGCTACCCGGCAGTGCCACTGGCGTGACAACCGGAACACCAGAGGTACGTCCACTTCGGTCCTCTCGTACTAGAAGCAGATCCCCTCAAATCTCCAACGCCCACGGCAGATAGGGACCGAACTGTCTCACGACGTTCTAAACCCAGCTCGCGTACCACTTTAAATGGCGAACAGCCATACCCTTGGGACCGACTACAGCCCCAGGATGTGATGAGCCGACATCGAGGTGCCAAACCTCCCCGTCGATGTGAACTCTTGGGGGAGATCAGCCTGTTATCCCCGGAGTACCTTTTATCCGTTGAGCGATGGCCCTTCCATACAGAACCACCGGATCACTAAGACCTACTTTCGTACCTGTTCGACCTGTTTGTCTCACAGTTAAGCACCCTTATGCCTTTGCACACAATGCGCGATTTCCGACCGCGCTGAGGGTACCTTCGTGCTCCTCCGTTACTCTTTGGGAGGAGACCGCCCCAGTCAAACTACCCACCATGCACTGTCCCACCTCCGGATTACGGATTTAGGTTAGAACCTCAAATATATCAGGGTGGTATTTCAAGATCGGCTCTATGTAAACTAGCGTCTACATTTCATAGCCTCCCACCTATCCTACACAGATAGATTCAAAGTTCAGTGCAAAGCTATAGTAAAGGTTCACGGGGTCTTTCCGTCTTGCCGCGGGTATACCGCATCTTCACAGCAAATTCAACTTCGCTGAGTCTCGGGTAGAGACAGCGTGGCCATCGTTACGCCATTCGTGCAGGTCGGAACTTACCCGACAAGGAATTTCGCTACCTTAGGACCGTTATAGTTACGGCCGCCGTTTACCGGGGCTTCGATCAAGAGCTTCGTTTTTCAACTAACCCCATCAATTAACCTTCCGGCACCGGGCAGGCGTCACACCCTATACGTCCACTTACGTGTTCGCAGAGTGCTGTGTTTTTAGTAAACAGTCGCAGCCACCTGGTCACTGCAACCTCCTTCCGCTTCAGGCGCAGGCCTTTCACGTATTGGAGGCACACCTTCTCCCGAAGTTACGGTGCTATTTTGCCTAGTTCCTTCACCCGAGTTCTCTCAAGCGCCTTAGGATTCTCTCCTAGTCCACCTGTGTCGGTTTACGGTACGGTTTCATTTTACCTGAAGCTTAGAGGCTTTTCCTGGAAGCAGGGCATTAACCACTTCAGTCCTCACGGACTTCGTCATTACGTCTCAAGATTGATTCTTCGGATTTACCTAAAGAATCTCTCTACATGCTTAAACCGGAACTACCAATCTCCGGCTGGCCTAGCCTTCTTCGTCACCCCATCGCAATAAAATAAAGTACAGGAATATTAACCTGTTTTCCATCGACTACGCTTTACAGCCTCGCCTTAGGAACCGACTAACCCTGCGCCGATTAACGTTGCGCGAGGAAACCTTGGACTTACGGCGTTCGGGTTTTTCTCCCGAATTATCGCTACTCATGTCAGCATTCGCACTTCCGATACCTCCAGACTGTCTTACAACAGACCTTCACAGGTTTACGGAACGCTCCCCTACCATATGCTTTCGCATATCCGCAGCTTCGGTATACGGCTTAAGCCCCGTTACATTTTCCGCGCAGGCCGACTCGACCAGTGAGCTATTACGCTTTCTTTAAAGGATGGCTGCTTCTAAGCCAACCTCCTGGCTGTCTATGCCTTCCCACATCGTTTCCCACTGAGCCGTAACTTTGGGACCTTAGCTGGCGGTCTGGGTTGTTTCCCTCTTCACGACGAACGTTAGCACCCGCCGTGTGTCTCCCGTACTGACACTTCCTGGTATTCGGAGTTTGCAACGGTTTGATAAGTCATAATGACCCCCTAGCCGTAACAGTGCTCTACCCCCAAGAGTGATATACGAGGCACTACCTAAATAGTTTTCGGGGAGAACCAGCTATCTCCGGGCTTGATTAGCCTTTCACTCCAATCCACAACTCATCCCCTACCTTTTCAACGGGAGTGGGTTCGGGCCTCCAGTAGGTATTACCCAACCTTCACCCTGGTCATGGATAGATCGCCCGGCTTCGGGTCTACTCCCAGAGACTTAACGCCCAATTAAGACTCGCTTTCGCTACGCTTCCCCTATTCGGTTAAGCTTGCCACTGAGAATAACTCGCTGACCCATTATACAAAAGGTACGCAGTCACCTCTTGAAGAGGCTTCCACAGCTTGTACGCATACGGTTTCAGGTTCTATTTCACTCCCCTCAATGGGGTTCTTTTCGCCTTTCCCTCACGGTACTGGTTCACTATCGGTCGGCAACGAGTATTTAGCCTTGGAGGATGGTCCCCCCATCTTCAGACAGGATTTCACGTGTCCCGCCCTACTTTTGGTCATCAGTTCTGAACACTTTTTCGTGTACGGGGCTATCACCCTTTATTGCTTGTCTTTCCAGACAATTCCACTAAAATGTCAACACTTGTTTTGACCGGCTACTCCACGTTCGCTCGCC
>CAUYTW010000088.1:32500-38330 GCA_963575715.1 Gammaproteobacteria bacterium
CAGCATGACGTTTACTTATTGCCAGCAGCATTTCGGCAGCGAGATTTAGATAACGCAGACATAATTGATCATCAAAAAGCAAAACTGCTGTGCTAAGATTTTCTAAGGTACGCGAAACGATATTGATGTCTGAGTCAATCATACATTTAATGTGAAATGGCGATGCGGCAGCAATAATGTGAGTGAAAACATCTTTATCAATCACATTATTGATTTACTCATTAACTGAAGTAATGTCTATGTAACACTAAACCAAATTATTCAGTATGAGACTAAAATAAAAAGAAGCCTCTGCTTTATAATTAACTTAGTTATGTTTTTATACCCTTTTATATCAAACTTACGTTATTTAGGTACCGACGAATAGGCGTTAGGCATAAAATTTTCGAAGCGTGTATAATTGCTAAAGAAAGTCAGACGTATTGTGCCAATTGGTCCATTACGTTGCTTGCCTATGATGATCTCTGCGGTTCCTTTATCGGTACTGTCCTCATTGTAGACTTCATCGCGGTAAATAAAAACAATCAAATCAGCATCTTGTTCAATTGCTCCTGAATTGTGACTGACAATGCCATTTGCAAGCCATGATGCAGGACCAGGTACGGTTAAGTCATACACATCTGCTTCCACTTCTGGTTCAATAGCGATAATACGTTCCCATGAAATAGTATTTTTACTGAATGAGTGAGTGTCAGGTAATGTATCTTGATGGATTGATTTTACAATTGCGATTTTGTCATTCACGGAGAGATATTGTAATTGCTGCCAACCGCAACGAGAATATAAACGATGTTTTTCCGTCGCGCTGATCTTTTGTCCGCTAGCGAGATGAAGATTAAATACAGGTTTTTTTCCTACACACCAAATTTTTTCAGCCGAAGCTGTAATTAAATTACCTTTTCCGTTAACCGCCAAAACTTGTGGAGTTTGTCCGACCAAGTCACCTATTGCCAAATGCTGACCACTGGCAAGAATAACCAGAGTGTCGCCGGTCACGCATTCCCGCAAGTCAGACATTTGTGGTCGTTTATTAGGCCGCTGTTCCAGACTGCGATTGAGCTGAGAAAGTGCTATTACTGGAACGCGAAGTTCTTTTGCTAAAGATTTAAGGCCGCGTGAAATTTCGGAGATTTCTGCAGTCCGGTTTTCCTTGCTGCCGAGAACCTGCATGAGTTGTAAATAATCAATGATGATTAAATCCAGTCCTTTTTCACGCTTGAGGCGCCGACAGCGGGCACGCAATTCACCAAGAGAGAGCGCAGGAGTATCATCTATAAGCATGTTTGCTCCTGACAAGATGCTAACTGCCGAAGTTAATCTCGGCCAATCATCATCATCTAATTTGCCAGTACGAACCCGGTGTTGATCGACTCGCCCGAGCGAAGAAATCATGCGCATGGCAAGTTGTTCACCGGGCATTTCCATGCTGAATATCGCTACTACCTTTTTTTCCTTGATAGAAGCATGTTCCGCGATATTCATTGCAAAACTGGTTTTTCCCATCGATGGTCGGCCTGCGACAATCACAAAATCCGAAGGCTGCAAGCCCGAGGTCATTTCATCAAAATCAGAGAAGCCTGCAGGAATGCCAGTAATGGAACATTTTTGATGATATAAAAAATCAATACGTTCAATGGCTTTTATTGCAAGATCATGAATGCCTTGAAAATCTTGCCGCGTGCGTGCACCATGATCAGCAATTTCAAAGACTCGCTGCTCGGCAAAATCAATTAATTCACTCGCATCACGGCCTTCGGGATTATAAGCGGCACCTGCAATGTCGGTACCAACATGAATTAGCGCACGCAGTACCGAACGTTCACGAACGATATTAGCGTAAGCGCGGATATTGGCAGCGCTCGGAGTATCCCTAGCTAAAGTCGCCAAATAGGCCAATCCTCCAGAAGAGGACAGCTCTCCTCGAGCTTCAAGCCATTCGGATAGAGTGACAACATCAAATGGACCCGCCTTGTCCGCTAGGCTCGCCACTGCCCGGAAGATCAAACGGTGATCGCGGCGATAAAAATCATCCTCCGTTAGCAAATCCACCACCTGATCCCATGCTGCATTATCAAGCATTAGTCCTCCCAGAACAGATTGTTCAGCTTCCTGGGAGTGCGGTGGAACACGTAGAGCTTGCGTGGTTGCGTCAAAACCTCTTGGCACGTAATCAGCAACCTCGCGCATGACGTGAGACGATCCAGCTCAGACACGCAGAATCAAGGCTTTTACTCCTCAGCAACTACCGAAATTGTGACAACTACATTTACTTCAGTATGTAGATGGATTCCAACTTCATGATCGCCGACGATCCGCAGGGGACCATTGAGCAAGCGTACCTCAGATTTAATAATTTCGACACCAGCGTCGGTCAGGGCAAAGGCGATATCGGCAGCCCCTACCGAGCCGAACAATCGACCCTCTGCACCAGCGCGTTGACGGACAACCACGACACCCAGCGCAGTAAGTGCTTCGCCACGACTACGCGCCGCCGCCACCGTATCACTTTCGATGCGTTCCAATTCCATTCGTTGCGCCTCGAAGGCCGCCAAATTAGCAGCAGTGGCAGGAGTGGCCTTTCCCTTAGGAATTAAAAAATTACGGGCATAACCCGGTTTAACTTTGACCCTGGCACCAAGCAGACCCAAATTTTTCTGTTTTTCAAGCAAAATTACTTCCATCGTTATTGACCTTTAATACTGTAATTAATCAGAAAACGAAACAAAAGGTTTTAGCACTGCTTCTAAATGTACATATCAGTGTTTACGGGCATACAATTTAATAATAATTCGCTCCCACGAATACATTCGTGAAATTCTTGATGACGAGATAATTAAACCAGCGGCACTCTAGATATTTTTTGTAATCATTGAAATACCCGTCAGGTTCCACGTCCAATCCTTTCGCGTAAATCAACCCAGGTATCGGCAAGGCCAGTAGCCGCGAGGATGGTCATCATTTGGCGTGGAAAAATAAAAGTAAGCACATAAACCCCAATCAACCAGCCAACGGGTTCCCCAAAATTAGCGTTCAGCCCATGGACTACCGCTAATCCAGTAATAAAAAACGCTGCCATCATTACAAATACTAGATCTACTCCCAATGATTCCAACGAGGATGGTCCAAATTGGGTGAGAGCCATCGCTCCTAAGGCTGCGACGCCCACCGCAGGGTGCAAACGCAGAACCAAAAATTCTTCTGTAAAGCCGCCGGGGTTATAAAGCAGCGATTGCCACCAACGCGCCAACAATAAATTACCGACCAGGCTCATTAACATCCCAGCCGCGACTAGACCAGTCATGACCTGAGACAATCCTTCAATCAATTGTACCAGTTCCGGTCCTGGTTCCGGGCCGACCCGTGCAAAGGTATCCATCAAAAACATTCGCCACCAAGACGCTAAATCGCCAATCAGCCAATGGATCATCGCCACTCCGAGTGATACCAATCCCAAGGCCACCATCACTACAAGAGGCAATGAGACCGTGATACGCAGAATGACACTCAAAAACCAAAGTGGTGCCCATAGTGCTCCCAGCATGGCCACTGCCAAACTCGCCGTTCCCATGATCGGTAACGCCAACAGTGCCAGGGCGACGGTTGCCAGCCCCATCACCAACAATCCGGCGCTTGGGCCACGGCGAAGCGTTACTAAACCCAAGGACGCGCCACTCAAAAATGAAATGAGTGAGGTGGCAGGGGGTAAAATCAAGGCCACGGTCGCAGTTATGGCCACCACAGTGGCAGCCGTCAATGGGGCGCGCATAACGAACCCCGCGAGCAACTTCATCGCTTCCATTTTCCCTGTCTAACAGGGTTTAATGACGATCTGTGTAGGGTAACAATGCCAGGAAGCGCGCACGTTTGACGGCACTGGCTAACTGGCGCTGGTACCGTACCTTCGTCCCGGTGATTCGACTTGGGACGATTTTTCCCGTCTCGGTGATGTAATTTTTAAGAGTAGCTAGGTCCTTGTAGTCGATCTCCTTCACTCCCTCTGCGGTAAAACGGCAATATTTTTTGCGACGAAAAAAGCGTGACACGTTGATATTCCTCAATATTTCGTGGACAACATCGTATTGTGACGTTCCCTACATGAATGATCAGGGTTTATTCGCTCTGGAAAGCAGTCTCTTCGCGACGAGGTTCGTTGTCAGTTTTTTCCTCGCGCTGCTTGACCAAGGGAGAAGGTTCGAGAACGGCGCTTTTGCGTTTCATGACGAGGCTGCGTAGCACCGCGTCATTAAAGCGAAAAGCATTTTCCAGCTCGTCAAGCACATCCTGACCGCACTCAATGTTCATGAGCACATAGTGAGCTTTATGAACTTTGGCAATGGGATAGGCAAGCTGACGCCGTCCCCAGTCTTCCAAGCGATGGATAGTTCCACTGTGGGTTTCAATAGTTTGACGATAACGCTCAATCATCGCCGGCACTTGTTCGGTTTGATCGGGGTGAACTAGGAATACAATTTCGTAGTGATGCATGATACTCCTTACGGATAATCCACGGTTGCAGACAGATGAATTTCTTCCCACCACGAGATAGGCTATGGAAAAAATTACATCCGATGCTCCGAGGGAGGATGAAGTCACCCGCCAAGCGGGCAACAAGGAGGGAATATTGTCCATTGCGTTACGAATGAAACGCGCGATTTTAAAGGGCAACCAATGGAAGTACAAGCAAGAAAATCATCAATAACGTACTAAACCACCCCATGGCTAAAGCCAGGGGGTTTCAAGGATGAACCCATCGGGGTCTCCAGGCTCTCGCGTTTCCGCTACAACATCCTGACCATGACCGATGGTAATTCCTCTTTTACAAACGACCCGCTCGGACGGTCTACAGCACCGTGATCCTGCCCGAAGGCTCAATCTTCGCAGGTTCATGACGCAACCACCCCGTTTGTAACAGCGTGGGTTTCCAAGCCGCCCTCATTTCTTTTTATGTGGGATGGGTGGTGCATTGTCATTGTTTACAATACAACTTTTTACTTTACCGTCAGTACGTTATAGCTTTGCGACATAAAACATCTTTATCCTAACAATAAGGAAATCTTTCCCATGGCTAAAACCAGGGATTCTCGCGATTTTTTGTTGATAAGATCTCGCCACAATGACACAGAATAGATCAACTTCAAAATCTGCTTTCACCAATTTCGCCCGTTAAGGTATCGACGGTATATTTGATGATTGGACCGCAGCTTTGATGGCCGAACTAACCTCGGGAGGAGTGTAATTCTCGTCGTGCTTGGCCAAAACTTCCTCTGCAAGAAAACTGCCATCGTGCAATAAACGTCCCATGGCAACTATTCCCTGCCCTTCGCGAAAAAGATCGGGAAGAATTCCTTTATAAGTTACCTGAATATTTTTCACAGTATCCGTCACCAAAAAATGAACGGTTAAACCGTCGTCTTCGCGTGTAAGACTTCCTTTCTCTACCAATCCACCGAGGCGAAAGTTACGATCTTTTGGGGCTTCTGCCGCTATTTGTTGCGGCGTGAAAAAGAACAGCATGTTTTGACGAAACGCATTAATGACAAGGATGGTAGTAAGACTAACCCCAAAAATAGTGAAAATCACCATGAATAATCGTTGGCGGCGTGCAGTCATCAGTGTTCCCGAGAAACCCTACCCTTACAGAGCAGGAAGAAAAATGTTAGGGACGGTTTTTTCCGCCCCCTTATGAATAAAAATCTTTAAAATTACCGGCCTTTCCCGACAGTCAGCTCTTACGCAGCCTAAGTGATACAACTTTTGTTACAATAATGCCTCGCATGGTAGTGCCCTAATCAATAGGATAAAGTGTTAAAATTTTATTATCATTTTTCAT
>CAUYTW010000089.1 GCA_963575715.1 Gammaproteobacteria bacterium
GCCGGGGGTGAGGGATAATTCCTCAACATTAGTCAAAATTCCCTCACCCCAACCCTTCTCCCAAAGGGAGAGGGGCTATTTGGTTATCCACCATAATGGGTAGCAACTTGGGTTACCTAATATTTTCGAACTTCCAATAAATATTCGCCACCCTTGGTATGACCGGCAGAAAGCAGCGCACCATATTTCGGATGCTGAGGAAACTCCATGGTCACGTCGGTGCTCACCTGACGATAAATATCGTAACCATGCTCCCATCGCTGGATTGAGTTCAGATTGCGTAGCAAGCTCCATGCGAAAATCGAATGTCCTTCTTTGCCCTCATCGGATACTGGCTCTTCGCCGCCCGACGACATTACTACCACTGATTTTTTATTTAAGATTTGTTCCTCTGTACCGTCTTGCGACAGCACGCTTTCATCCCCTTCCTTGGTCAGCGAGCCGGAATAACAACTATCAGAGATGAGCATCACCTGCTTCGCGGGAAGTTGCGAAATGAATTTTGAAATATCCTTATTGGAAATCCAGGTTTCGGGGTTGTCGGGTGTGGCGTCGGTGGGTATCCAGTAACCAAGGCCATCATTCATCATGTAGCCATGGCCTGCGTAGTAAATCACTACTGAATCATTGGAATCGATTTCACCGGAAATTCGATTCAACTCCTTGACCATTTCCCGCTTACCTGGATCGTGCAGCAGGCGCGTCTCATAGCCCAGATTTTTTTCCAGACTTTGGGCCACCGCATCGGCATCCGGCACGGCGGAATCCAAGGAAGGAATGGGCGAGCGGTACGCATTGCTGCCAATCACCAACGCCATTTTACGTTCAATCTGAGGCAATGCCACCACGCGCGGTGAACGCTTGGCACCCATCCGCTGGATGAGAATGCGCATCTGTTGCGGAGTGGCAAGACAAAGACCTTTATTTGCATCCGCGTTTTTGGTGCAACCGGTAAGCTCGCCCAGTTTTGGAATCCGGTTTAATTTTTTCAATGCGGTTGCAAAAACTTCAGTTTTGTACTGGTGACGCACGGCGGGAAGTTCCGCCCGAACGGCGGGCGGAAGCAACGCGAGTTTCACTGTGGCAAAGGACGTGGAACCTGTGCTCGCCGCCAGTGCGGCCACATCGTTTTCGCTAATGGGAGCCATAACCACAGACATGGGCACCAAGGGAGCGGGATTGGTTGGCGGGGAGAGCATCACTGGCTGATTAATGCCTTGACTACTCTCCATTTGATTCGTCTCTTCAAGTATTTCGGACGCACTACTGCCGCCGCTGGTGGTGCTACCACCGCTGGTGGTGCTACCACCGCTGCCGCCACTGGTGCTGCTGGTGCCGCCGCTGGTGGTGCTACCACCACTGGTGGTGCTGCTAGTGCTACTGGTGCTGCCACCGCTGGTGGTGCTGCTAGTACTACTGGTGCTGCTGGTGCTGCCACCGCTGGTGGTGCTGCTAGTGCTACTGGTGCTGCCACCGCTGCTGGTGGTGCTGCCGCCGCTGTCGCCGCTGCTGCCGCTGCTGGTGCTGCCACCGCTGCTGGTGGTGCCACCGCCACTGGTGGTGCTACCACCGCTGCTGCCGCTGTTGTCACTTCCTCCCCGGAGGACAGGATAGTCCTGACCTTCATTGATATCCCAGGTATTCTTGAAATCCCAACCAGCGTAACTACTCTTGCGCTTCATCTCAGCAGTGGTCAAGCCCGCGCCGCCGGCGCTACTACTGGATTGATCGGAAGTTTCAGTGTCATAGTAGCTATTGCTCACAGTATTACTGTTGCCCGCACCCACCAAACCGCCAACCGACGCAGAACCTCTCACACGCCCACTATTGTAGCTATTAGCGATATTGCCATTATTAGTTCCCACTAGCCCGCCGGTATTAGTATTGCCGCTTACTTCTCCCGTTCTGTGGTAAGTATTGCTGATGTTTCCCTCGTTGACTCCTACCAGTCCGCCGACATTATCCGCATTGCTGTTGACACTTCCGGTGCTGTAACTATTCATTATATTGCCGGAATTGTTGCCCACTAATCCACCGACATTGCTATTGCCATTCACACTCACGGTAGTGTAACTATTACTGACCGCACCCTTGTTGTATCCCACTAATCCGCCGACATTATCCTTGCCAATTATACTTCCAGTGACGCCAATATTGGTGATACTCCCGGAAGTACCTACATATCCAAACAGTCCAACGTTATCTTTATTTGGCCGATTGATGTACAAATTTTTAATCATGTGCCCCATGCCGAAAAAATTACCAATGAACGGAGATGTTACAGTTCCTACCGGAGTAAGTCCGGCTCCCCCATTCAAATCTCTGGTATAAGAAGCGTCAATATCACTGGCTAACGCATAATTATCACCCAGGCTGCTTAATGGCATCATTCCAGGAATATAATTTTCAATATTGAAGGTCTTAATAAGGATATAGACTGCTTCCTTTCCCACAACTCCGATTTTGAGCACGGGCGTATCACCAGTAAGATTGATAGTCGCGCCATTTATCAGAGAATAATTTCCTGTGGTACCCGCGCCGTTATATCCAACTATTAAACCAGCATTGTTTCCTGTTGCGGTAATATTGGCGGTGATATTAATATTACGTTGGGCTTGCAAGACAAGTTCAGTATCGGCACGCCAATGAACCGGATCATTAACCGTAATGTCACCATTATCCGCTGTTGATGCTAAATCATTATCATTTTTAATGGTTATATTGGTATTTTCTAAACTTTTGCCTAATTGCTTACCGGTCATATCACCGTTGGTAGTAGCGATAACGTAATTCGGGGAATCAATCATCCAGGTGCCTGTTTTTCCTTGAGCGGCGTGAGTGTCAATCAAAGCGCTGTCGGCTACGCGTACTTTTTCACCCTTAGTGTTGATCTTGCCGCCATCACCGCCATTCGGAGCCGAGGCATCCAAGGTACCCTGTGCCGATACTGCATCCGCCACTAGATAAATTTCACCTGGCTGATTATCCACAGTTTGTGCTCTGATTACCCCGGAGGCGTTTACCAATCCACCGTTATTCACCACACCCGTTGTCAGTTGATTAGCCGATTTTGCGGTAAGCAATGCTCGTCCGCCATCAACATAAATGCCGCCTTCGTTTTTAATTGCCATCGCAACGCTTGCCGCCGGTATTTTGTAGGATAGCAAACGGTCATTGAGGAAATTTAGTTTGACCTGCTCGCCCGCCGCTAATAACGCAGTCCCCAATGGCGCAACGATAGTTCCTTCATTGGTAATGATGGGTGATACCAAAGCGACGTATCCACCCGGTATGGTAGTCATTGTTCCCTGATTAACAATACTTCCGACCGGATTACGACTGTTAAAATAATAAAATCCGTTGTTAAAATCCTCATCGCTCATATTCAGTGTCGATGCCATGATGCCACCCACGTTTACCTGTGAGTCTGGCCCAAAAATAATTCCATGGGGATTGATCAAAAAAATGCGACCATTGGCGCTCAGGCTGCCAAAAATTTGTGTGGGATTATTTGACATTATCCGGTTGAGCGCAGTGGCTCTGGCGTTTGGCTGTTGAAAAGTTACCTGAGCCGCTTTGCCAATATTAAAACTATTCCAATTCATGACTGCTGTTGGCGAGTCCTGGGTGACACTTAAAATTGCGCCACTCTGTTTAATGGATGCCTGCCCACTCGTCACCTGGCCGCCGGTGGGTAATTGCTTGGATGACGGAGCAGCACCGATTAATCCAGTGCTCACCGTTATCGTCATGCAGGCCAGCAACGCTATCGTAAGTTGAATTTTTTTATTTCGATTCTGTTTCATGTTTCAAATCCGCATTCAACCTCATCTGTTGAATGACAAAGTCATCGACAGATAGAAGTCAGTGAATTGCATCCCCGTAAACGAGGACGTTACCAAAAAGATAATGATGCTTACGCATAGTTGTCAAAGTTAACTAATCCCCCTGAAAGGGAGGTCTCAAACCAGCAAGGAAATTTGATGAAAGGGATTATCGCACGTTAATTGAACCGTCAACTGGTTTTTCACGACCTAGATAACCTGCCAATATCCATATTAGTACCCAACCCATCAATACAAATCGGATGATATCCTCGGTTGTTGGATAAACCGGAACACTGGTTGCAACCGCTGGAGTAATAATCCTCGGTAGCGGCAATGTTGAAATTGAATCTGAATCTTGCCTGTTTTCTCGCACCGACTGGAAAAATTTTTCCTGATTTTTTAATGCTTGTGCCTGATTGAGTTGCGAAAAATAAAGTTGAGCATCCATCTCGACTTCCCGGGAAAGTCTGGTTAATTCCAGCCAAGCATTGGGCAGAGAAGCCAGGCGTTGAGTAAGCGCCGTCTGCTCTAGGGTAAGCTGTGCAATTCGAGCGTCAAGGGCATTCACCATTGCGTGACCCGAGCCAAAATGAAACGTCACCTCTTCGCTTTTTTGGGCAAGCTGTTTAATTTGTTTCTCCACCGTGGCCATTTTTTCTCGCAGCCGTTCTGATTCCTGAAAAAAATCAATGAAACCATGCGTAATACGAAAATGATCGAGCGCAATGATTGATATATCCAATCGATCTTTGAGCAACGCTAGTTGTCGCTCCAAAATTTCTTCCAATTTTTTTACCTGTGCATCATTGGCTACGCGGTCAAGGCGTAGGTATTCCGCAATGAGACCATCAACGACCTTGATAGCCCATGCTGAATCGCGATCCTGGAGAGCTACCGCAATGAGTCCAGAGCCACGGGGTTTTTCCGTGATTTCGACTCGCTGCCGCAGCGACTCGATAGTTTCAGGTCGGGAGAGTTCGGCACGCTGGCCCCAGATTTGGTCATCAAGACCAAAAAAAGTCATGATGCTTGCCCACTCGTCGGGCCAGCGTGCGCTGACCTTATTTAAGTTTAATAGCGCGCAGGGAGAAACGCCGGAACGGACGAGGTGAAGGTCATCCACTACCCGGCCAATCAGTCGAGATGAACGTATTCTCATCTCGACCTCGGGCGCAACCAGCCGCTCACCCGCGAAGAGGTCGATCCAATTCTCCAGTAAAGGAAAATTCATGACTTGGCCATTTCTGACCGGTCCATTGATCTGGATCAGGCTTTCGGCGCGAAAGCAGGGAACAGCCATCCGTTCATGAATTAGACCTGCCAGGATGGCCAGTAATGAAACCAAAATTATTAGTCGTTTAGACAAGGCGACACGATGGTGATGCTTGGTATGAAGATTGTACAAGAGTTACGCAATTGAATTTGTAACTCTATACAGGATTGAGTTTTTTCTGTCATTC
>CAUYTW010000090.1 GCA_963575715.1 Gammaproteobacteria bacterium
ATCCGTTCAGTACATACTTAAAAGTGTCACTTAACTAATGCACAGATTAATATTAGTCATCAAATTTTTAATTTCCGAAGTAGATACCGTAGCTAATTTCAAGGCTGGTAAGTCCACATTAATTTGATTAGTAGAAGCTACGGAAAAAGTTAATCGTGTTGCCGGGTAATAAGCCTGCTGAGAATTTGGATCTATTGTATTTTTTCTGGTACAACTAAAAGTAGATGCACTTGGTCCTAACACAAACTTAGTATTTTCATTAGCTTCAGTAGTGGGTGATCCATCTCCTTTTGCTAATTTACATGTAGCTTTCCCTTGTTGTGGTTGAAACAAACCAGTGAAATTGGTTTTATTTCCTGTAGAATTCCACATACGAACAGTAACAGCTTGGGAATCAGTGGTTGGAGAAATATCTGTTTTAATACCACTACTATCCAAAGCCAGACATTGAGTCCACGCATCTAAAGCGCCTTGATAAATAGTTTGAGTATTCGTAGATGCGTAATTATGGTAGCTACTTTGGGAGTCCCACCATTCGCAATAAGAGTCCCTTTTTTCTTGCAAACTACTGCCTCTACCACTACTACCGAAATCGAATCCGATGTCATCTAAAATATTTAAGCCAATGCTCAACTCACTTTGATCGGAGCTAGAAGAATAATTATAGCTTTTAGTGCAGATATTATGAAATGCGGAAGTTACGCTATCGGTATCGCTAACGGAAGCTGATGTATTTCTATAACCCATTTTAAGTAATGTGTCGCAATTTGCAGCAATTGATTGATAAGAAACTAAAGATACACTGACGGCAAAAATCGTTATTGCACGGTTCAACATTTTGATTTCCTCTACCCGCAATTTAAGTGCAGAGAGGACTTTCCCGAGCGGAGTAGTGGCGGGTAAAGCCCAACATAGAGTTAAGCTTCGTCATCCGATTCAAATTCGAGCAGGCCTTATCCGCTCGAATTTGAACGGATGACGTCAGCTTCAACGATGAGTTAGATTAAAACAGCACAACCTCTGGAAAAGGTTGTGTTGACTTTTTACGCGCTCCCTAATGGAAAGCTATGGGGATTGTATGACCCACCGATAGGTAAGATCAAGGTCAATGAGGAGGGGAATCCGAGAATTCGCGTGGAGATAAATCCTCTTCCGATTGAATCCTGGCTTCTCGGTAGCGATTCATGGAGCAAAAATCGCGGCGTTTTTTCATGTTTCACAGAATGGGAATATCTATCTAGGAGTTACGCAGTTGAAAAAATATACTTAACATTTTCAATCGGTTGCAAAAAATAATCCTTTAGTGACTTTCTAGCGGAATCAAACGGTTAAAGTTCAACTGCGTAACTCCTATCTATCATGATATTCTCCTAAAAATTTAGTATGAATTAAGTAGCAACTTGAGTTAGTGTTAACAGGCCCTACTTCGAGTTCACGTTCAACATCGTTAAGCAGGTAGCCAGCCTTTACCCCAAGGAGTAATTTTTGCAATCATGGGATGGTGGTAAAGACGTTGAAGAGTCGTAGTTGTCAGCATTTCATTAGTAGGTCCGGCATTTATTTCTCCATTACCGAAGAGCAGTAGGCAATGGTCGCAAAATCGGGCTACCAAATTGACATCGTGAAGGGCCATGAGCAGCGCACCGCCACGAATTCGAGTACGTTCTCTAAGAAAAGACAGGAGACGAATTTGATGAGAGGGATCCAGATGATTGGTGGGTTCATCCAAAAGACCGACAAGGGTATCTTGTGCTAGGAAAGCGGCTATGCGTAAGCGTTGGTGTTCACCGCCGGAAAGAGTAGTAATCGCGCGATGCTCCAGCCCCGTTAGACCCACCGTGGCCAAGGCAGCTTCAGCAAGTGCGTAGTCCTTTTCAGTTTCTCGTCCGAAATAGCCAAGATGGGGATGACGGCTGGCAAGGGTTACCTCCAAAACCGTGTTGGGAAAGAGATCAGGTTCGTCCTGAAACACTACTCCTAAATACCGGGCACAGGCCTTTCGTCCAAGTCGCATCCGTGATACCCCACCCAACAATACATCGCCGGTCTGAACTGGATGCAATCCCGCTAAGGCGTGAATTAGCGTAGTTTTACCTACACCATTAATACCTAGCATCCCCCAGCATTGACCTGGATAAAACGCCAGATTAAATTTCTGGCATACGGTATAACCTGCTATTTCGACAGTGAGTTCATGAGTTTGCAGCAGAGCAATACCGAGCATTTTTAATTCTAGTCGCTTTTTCAGCTAATTAGGAGTTACGTAGTTGCAAAAAATAGGTTCAACATTTTCAATCGATAGCAAAAAATGACCCTTTATTAGCTTTTTAACGAAATCAAACAATTAAAGTTCAACTGCGTAACTCCTACTAATTTCTACAAATCTTTGAATCTGCGGCTAATGCGTGGTCACCTGCCTTTCCTAGCGTGCCCTGGCGCATTGCCAGACGGTTGTTATCCTCCACACGTATAAAATGTAGCCTTCCCGCCGGTAGCGATCCCGTTTCAACGTATATAGAGGGATTGCAGAACGATGACGGCATCACTTGTACCGCCAATACCGTGTGCCGTCACCTGATATAAGGATGGCGCGACCGCATTTGGGTTAATCGCCTGCCCGCCGCGCAGACTTCCTCCCGTGTTACCCTGGAGCTGGGCTAACCTTTCAATAATATAACGCGGCTGCTCATGGAGGTTTGTGTCCGATAAATCGACTTGCTGAGAAGCACTGGTGCAGGTTCCAGTCGTTGAGCCGGGAGGATCGGTAGCGCAATTCATGGCCGTAGTTCCATCCCAACAATAGGATTTTGACCAGAAGGTTGTGATATCGCAATTGCCAAAATCAGCTGTTGTTAATCGGTCGGCTATATCTCGAAGCCATGTACCGTTATACACGAGCGGTGATGTATTCAATAAATACGTCTCACCGGCGCGCAAGGCGGCTTCGGCGGCCTGAAATGCTAGAATCCGTTGACGGGTATTATCACCCATTCTTTCTTCCTGATTGCTACCCTGCATGGCGGCTACGCCAATCAATGACATTACTAAAAGAAAAATAAGAGCGACGACCAATACCATGCCTTGTTGGCTATATAGGCCACCATGAATAATGAAAAATAAACGATTGTATACTCTGGGAGACGTGAGCATTTTCGTTCTCAAGGTAAACGATTGCGAATACCAATTGTGGTGGAAAAAACTTGATAGATACGCCGATCAGTCGGTGTGTTAATTCTACCTGCCGTGACACCATCAGCATCATTAGGAAAAATATAAGTTTGTGATTGCTTGACGAGATTATCTTCATTCAGACTGCTTAACAGAATATGAATACGCACGCTCAATACCCTAGCCCAATTTGCAACATTGGTCGCGGTTACATACTGATCGATAATATTATCCGTGCCAGTATCGATTCCATATAAAATTTGCATATCTTCGACTCCTTCCACTATTTCCATTGGTATTATGGAATTGCCCGCAATTTGAATCTGATATAAGGAACGAGTAGTTCCAGAAACACTCGTTCCCACGTAGAACGCGGTTGGCACATAATCTACCATGGTAGCGTTGATTCCATAGTTCGTGCCCAGATTCGTCACCGCATTTCCTGGGTTAGTGGAATTATCCGCAGAATAATTGATTTGGTTAGTATTCACTGTACTCACTTGGAAAATCGAAGTCCATGTGGTATCGCAAACAATCACAAAATCACTGACACCAAGTGTTGTACCAATGGGTCTGGTTCGTGTCGTCAAAGTAAAACTAGGAGGGCTTGCTGCTGGAGCAGTCGCGGTGATGAAGTATCCTCCCCGTCCACCAAGAGAGATAATGGCGTCGGTTCCGGAGATGCGATCACCACCACTGGCGATAAACCTGGCTGTAGTATTGGTACCTGTTACGGGAAATGGTTGATCGCCGTCGTAACCCACCAAACTTAAAAACTGATCCCCGACCGCCGCTCCCGTCGATCCGAAATTCTTCCACCAATCCGCGCCATTCCATGCCCATGCCCCCGCTGTATTCGGATTCAAGACATTAATCACGGTATTAGTTGATGAACATCCTGAAAAATCAGTCATGCGAATGTTATTGGTTAGCATTTCCAACGCAAAACGTCCGTTTTCTTGAATTCTGGAAAGAGCTTCATGGAAACGATAGGTTTGCTTGTTTCCGATAAAAATTTGAATGACTCCCGTCATCAATATCAAACCGACCGTGACCCCTACCATAACCTCGACCAACGAAAGACCATTCCACCGCCGGATGGTCCTTTGCTGAATCTTGAAGTGAGCCAAGGATGATGAGTGACATCGCCAGTGTAAGCCATGGCGTAGGGTTAAATCGAAACTGGATCGATGACTTTCCGGTTTCGATAGCGAAGCCGGGCGTCCGGCGACAGATGTTGGTTGTTCCCTGTGGTTTTCGCTTTCAAACGTAGACATAACCATCTCCTCTTTGCCGTAACGTAAATCGATTCCAAGGCGCAGTTAATCTTTATCGTTAATTGATTTTTAATATCAATAGGAGTTACGCAGTTGAAAAATAGTAAGTTATTCTGCGCGAAGCGGAGTCGCAAAATCCATCTACATAGCAGAATGACAGAAAAAAACTCAATCCTGTGTAGAGTTACAAATTCAACTGCATAACTCCTAATCAAATTGACTTTCTGGAAGCTGGTAAACCAGGCATTATTCCATTAGAGCAGCCTGGCTTTGAGCCGTGGGGTGATTTACAAATTAGTCACCATTGTGAACGGTGCCATGGTTAATGATCCATCGTGGCTAGTATTCCACTGAACGGTAATAGTAACGGTATTTCCATTGACCGTGACACTACCTGTGCCTTGCGGCAGGGTACACGCCAACATATTGCGCCACGCCGCGACATCCTGTTCGGCGATGGTTCCCGTTAAAGCAAGAGGATTATCGGCACTGGCATTGCAGGTCGGTAGTGGAGTCAACGTATTGTTGTAATTTCCATTGATGGCTGCCTGTTGATTCACTCTCATGCTATCGATAATGAAATAGCTTAAATTAGTAGCCTGACTACGGAGTAAGGCACCTAAATTGGACCTCCATGCCATAATCTGTAACGATGCCATTGCCAGCAACCCCACCGACAACACAACCATGGCAATCAAAACTTCTAGTAAGGTAAAACCATTTTGTTTTTTCATAAAATTTTGGCGTGAATTATCAGATGAGAGCCACCCTGGCTTTAGCCATGGGGAGGAAAGGGGGACGGTTTTCTCCGCCCCTCTGGAT
>CAUYTW010000091.1 GCA_963575715.1 Gammaproteobacteria bacterium
TCGTGTCACCAGGCCCGTAAGGGCTGACAGCCGGGAAAGACCGGCACTTTCTTAAATTCAAAATCAAAAAACAGGAGGGCGGCGCTTCCTCCCCATGGCTCAAGCCAGGGGTTTCCGCGCTGGATTTGAATGAATCACTATATTCATGGTATAAGTTGATTACCCTCATTCAAAGAGGGTCGTGCATGACAACTTGTCTTCATCCTGTATCACTATTCATTCTAATAGGAGCGTTTTTTTTCGTTGCACAGATTCCCGCTGGATCGGCGGCGTTTTTTCCGGGACTCGACCCATCGTTGGAGCAGGCTTGGGCGGAGCAGGTAACAACACGCTTGCGGGTGGGAGAAGTGGTATGGTTTCCGTCGCCATTGGGAAAATTTTTGGCACTCTATACCAAAGCTATCGGCCTGGGTCAAAACCATGGTGCGGTCATTTTGTTTCCTTCCCCTGATTCGCACCCTGACAGCGATCCAATCAGCACCTTGCGCATCGCCTTGCCACGTCACGGTTGGCATACCTTGGCGGTTCAACTTCCGACCATGCTCGCTGAATCTTCTCCCTCCGAGTACGCCCATGTGCTTCCCGCAGCCTGCGACCGTCTGCGTGTCGCCATTACCTGGCTTTATGAGCGACAAATTATCAACGTAGTTGTTTTGGGTCATGGTCTAGGTGCCGCAGTAGCGGCAGCCTGCGTGGTAGCAATTGGGGATAACACCACGTTGCGTGGACTGATTTTTTTGGGTGTGGGAGGCACTACTCGTATCGCTCCCCTACCGGCAGCCCTAGATCCAGCGGTGTCTCTGGAAAAAATCACATTGCCCATCCTCGATATTTACGGAGAATATGATCTCCCAGCGGCGCGAATGGGTGCGAGGATACGCGAGACGGGACGCCGTGAACGTAAGCAAGGCTATGTACAAATTTTATTGCCAGGAGCCAATCACCGCCTGACCGGTATTGAGGAAGTCGTCGTCGGACGTATTGCTGGTTGGTTGAGGCACTACGCCTCGGAGAAAAATCGCCGCCAGTAAATCACCCCACGGCTAAAGCCGGGGCTTTATGGATAAAGCCTGGTTTATCGCCTGAGTCCGAAAAATCGGGCTACGTTGCAACAAAATGATGTCTCCCTATCACTGTTGTCGGAGTAGTAAATCAATGGGATATTTGCCCTTACGCACCAGCGTCCCCTCTCCTATGCTCACTGATATTCCCTCCCTGGGCATGGACGCGGCAAGCCTTGCTGCTGATTTTCGCCGTCATTTTACTCATACCTTGGGTCGCAACCGGCATTGCATGGCGGCTCACTATTACTATGAATCCTTGGCGCTGGCCCTGCGCGACCGCCTTATGGAACGCTGGAAGAATACCCAATACGCTTATGAGGAAGCCGACAGCCGTTTTGTTTATTACCTGTCCATGGAATTTCTCATGGGACGAACGCTAGGAAACGCGGTGCTTAATCTCGGACTTGCCAACGAAACCAATCAAGCATTGTCGAGCTTGGGGCTAATCCTGGAGGAGATGGCTGAAAGTGAGCACGACGCAGGGCTAGGCAATGGTGGCCTGGGGCGACTTGCTGCTTGTTTCCTGGATTCCTGTGCGACTTTACAACTTCCGGTGATGGGTTATGGAATTCGCTATATCTACGGGATGTTCCGTCAGCGAATCGAGAATGGTCATCAAATTGAGGAGCCGGATCACTGGATGCGTGGTGGCAATCCCTGGGAAGTGGAACGACCTGAATTTACCCAGCGTATCCGTTTTGGCGGCCGGAGCGGGGTCGCGCGTGATAACGATGGACGACTGCGTGGGTACTGGCTGGACACCCAAGATGTGCTCGCGGTGCCCTACGACATTCCTATTCCTGGCTATCGGAACGGTACCGTCAATACCCTGCGCCTATGGTCAGCACTGGCCACCGACGAATTCGATTTGACCGAATTCAACGCCGGTTCCTACACGGAATCGGTGCGTGACAAGAACGCTGCCGAGCACATCACCATGGTGCTCTATCCCAACGATACCAGTGAGAACGGCAAGGAATTGCGTCTGCGTCAGCAGTATTTCCTAGCCTCGGCGAGTCTTCAGGATGTGCTCCGCCAATGGGTCAACTGGCATGGTAGAGATTTTAGCGAATTCGCGGCCCGCAATTGTTTTCAATTGAATGATACCCATCCAAGTTGTGCCATCCCCGAATTGATGCGGCTGCTACTGGACGATTATGGGCTAGGGTGGGACGAGGCTTGGGCGATTACTACCCGGACCATGGCCTACACCAACCACACCCTACTGCCCGAGGCGTTGGAACGCTGGCCGGTGCGGATGTTCCGTCAGCTCCTACCACGGCTGCTGGACATCATTTTCGAGATCAACGCCCGTTTTCTTACCCAAGTGGCGCGACGCTGGCCTGGCGACACCATCCGGCAGTGGCGCATGTCACTCATTGAGGAAGGCGCTGATCCGATGGTACGTATGGCTTATCTGGCCATCGTAGGTAGTTTCTCGGTCAATGGGGTGGCGGAGCTGCATTCCAGGCTACTGGCACAGGGGCTATTACGTGATTTTTATGACCTATGGCCCGAGAAGTTCAACAACAAGACCAATGGTGTAACCCAGCGACGGTGGCTTGCCGGGTGCAACCCAAACCTCGCTGAACTTATTACCAGCGCCATTGGCGAGGATTGGATTTCCGATCTCGATCACCTTTCGCGCCTCGCGCCATTGGTGGATAACGCCGATTTTCGTGCACGTTGGCGTATGGTTCGTCGCATCGGCAAAATGCGCCTCGCCAAATTGATTCAAGTTGAATGCCGGGTATGGTTTGATCCTGAAACGCTATTCGATGTCCAGGTCAAGCGCATTCATGAATATAAACGCCAGCTCCTGAACTGCCTGCATATTATCCATCTTTATGATCGCGTTAAACGTGGTGACACCGCAGATTGGACGTCACGCTGCGTGCTTTTTGGCGGCAAGGCTGCTCCTGGTTATCGTTTAGCAAAACGCATCATCAAGCTCATCAATAATGTCGCTGCGGTCATTAATGGCGATCCAGAAGTAGGTAATCTATTGCGGGTAGCTTTTCTGCCAGATTATCGTGTTTCAGCGATGGAGGTAATTTGTCCAGGCACCGATCTTTCCGAGCAGATTTCAACGGCGGGCAAGGAAGCCTCGGGAACCGGAAACATGAAATTCATGATGAATGGAGCAATTACCATTGGCACTCTGGATGGGGCTAATATTGAAATTCGTGATGCTGTCGGAGCGGAAAACTTTTTTCTTTTCGGACTGAACGCCGAGGAAGTAGAAATTAAGCGCCGTGATTATAATCCCGATGCCACCATCGCCGCCGATGAGGATCTTTTTCGCGTCATGCGTCTGTTGGAAAGTGGGCATTTTAGTCAATTCGAGCCAGGGATTTTCGATGGTATCACTGAATCCTTGCGTAGCCCTTATGACCCATGGATGACTATCGCTGATTTTCGGAGTTTCGTTGATACGCAACGACGCGCCGCAGCAACTTATCGTAATCAAGATCTCTGGACACGGATGAGCATTTTTAATACTGCCGCAAGTGGCCGTTTTTCTACAGATCGAACCATTCTTGACTATAACCGAGAAATTTGGCGGCTAACTCCGATTGCTGCAATAAAGTAAGCAGTAAGCATTTAAGAATTATTACTCTATTTTTAGGCGCGGACTAATAAGATCAGTGCGAGTTTATATCAGCCTGGGAAGTAATTTGAACTGCCCCGTGGCGCAAATCTGGCGCGCCCTCGGGGAATGCGCACGACTCCCTGATAGTCGCCTGATTGCCTATTCCCGATTTTATCTTAATCCAGCGATGGATTTCCCCGGTCAACCGCACCAACCAGATTATGTAAACGCGGTCGCTGCGCTTGAAACCCATCTATCTCCTCGCGTCCTGCTTAATTTACTATGGAAGCTGGAGCAGCGGCATCAACGAACACGACAACGACGCTGGGGTCCCCGCACCCTAGATCTGGACCTTTTGCTCTACGGTCACTTACGCCTGAACCGATACGAATTGATCCTTCCTCATCCTGGCCTGCACTTACGTCCCTTTGTTCTTTATCCTTTAGCAGAATTGAAACCAAATTTGACAATTCCAGGAAGAGGTCGTTTATCACAACTGATCGTCAGACGTAACTCTTTTGGATTACATCCCCTTCCGCCCTGGTGGAAACGTTGTCCATCACGGATTCAATAGTGAAATTTACACAATATTAGGAGTACGCAGTTGAATTTGTAACTCAATCCTGTATAGAATTACAAATTCAACTACGTACTCCTATTAATAATCAACAGGCTAGTTTTTATACAGCCTCTAAAATTTTTGTCCGCTCATTTGACAGCAGGTTCTGGATAACGGGGCTTATCAAGGCGCGAGCCGGATGCGGGGAAACTCGCCTGTTCGGTTCCTAGAGGGCTTCCCCGCCGCAAGGCGGGTCGGCTACCCCGACTTGGGCGATTTTTATTTAAATGTGGGATGTCCCTATTTATTAGCTGGACAGAACATGCGTTGAAACTATGCTAACGAAAAACACAAAGTAGTTTGAAATTTGGAATTGTTATTTTCGACCAGCATTTATGTTGAGTCACTTTCTTCATACAAAGTTTCTGGCGCGATGTCAGCTCCGTTGGGCCAAGATATAGACCAGCCATCAACAAAAAATCTTTGAAAATATGCATTATCTTTGAGAGGTTCAAATAGAGCTCCTTTTAACCATTTTGTGCAATCCACTATTTTTTCTTTTCCATTATCAAAAATAATTCTAATTTTGTAATCTGTTAAATATGTCGCTTGCACAACTACAGGTATATAATCCATCGTTTTTCACCTTTCTCTAATTTAATGGAGAGATTCTATCGAGTTGTGTCCCTTGAGCGGCTTTGTTCCAGTTGCTTTGCAATTCCTTCTGATGGAGAAGCGCCCACTCTTGGATTAGCTTTTTAGCCGTGTTCGATTTCATGTTTCCTTTTATTATATTCCCGTTGAAGTCGAATAACCCTCTTTGCCCCTGATATTCAGCATGGAAATGTGGCGGATTATGTTCGTTATGAAACATCCTTATTATAATACCAAAAAACATAGAGATATAAAGCATTTAGGCTTTCCGCATTCAAAAATGATTAAAGTTAGAAAATTCAATGATAGTTAGGAGTTACGCAGTTGAAAAATAGGGAGTCATTCTGCGCGCAGCGAAGCGGAGTCGCAGAATCCATCTGCATACTACACAT
>CAUYTW010000092.1 GCA_963575715.1 Gammaproteobacteria bacterium
GATGCAGACACGGTACGGGTAACTACGAAACGGTCTGCTGCAAATCCTGCGACTGTGCGCAGGATAAAGCTGCGTTGCAACATTGGCGAGGAGAGCCACACCGCAAGGTGTGTGTCACTAGGCCCGTAAGGGCTGGCAGCCGGGAAAGACCGACGTTTTTACCGGACGGTTGTAAAACCGTCCCCTTTCCTTCCCGCCCTAAAGGACGGGGTTTCTCGGGAACATAGATGATTTATCACTTGGCGGTTTTGTCCTTATGGAAAAATTTTACGAATTACGCTATATTCATTCAGATTTTCGTAATTAACCCAAGTTGCTACCTATGGCTCTGATGCCACATTCCACCGTGTGTGTTGTGACGGAAACATCGTAACTACGGATAGTTAGCAACTTGGATTAGTTAATTCCAGAGTATTTCATGCCAACCTCAAATCCAGTGCTTCGGGCACCTCGAAGTCCCACTCTCTTGGTAATTCTGGATGGTTTTGGCGTTAATCCCAGCCGTGTCCATAACGCTGTCACCTTAGCGCAAACCCCGCGCCTTGATGAGTATTTCGCCCATTATCCGCATACGGTGTTACAGGCATCTGGTCAGGCTGTTGGACTGCCGAATGGTCAGATGGGTAATTCAGAAGTCGGCCACCTCACTCTGGGTTCGGGTTCCATCTTGCGCCAGAGCTTGGTACGGATTGATGATGCGATTGCGGATCGCAGCTTTTTCAATAACCCCGCTTTAACAACAGCGGCGGACAATGCCTGTAAAACAGGACGACCACTGCACCTTATTGGTCTGGTTTCTGATGGTGGAGTACATTCTCATCTCAATCACCTCATTGCTTTAATTGAATTATGTCATCAGCGGGGTTGCCTGCCGCAGATCCATGTGATCACCGATGGGCGGGATACTCCGCCACGCTCCGCACTAAATTTCATTTCTCCATTGGAGGAAGCGCTTGCGCGAATGGGCGGCCATATTGGCTCCGTTAGTGGTCGTTATTACACCATGGATCGTGATCAACATTGGGAACGCATCTATCTTTCTTGGAACGCCCTTGTTCGCAGCGCGGGAGAATATGCAGAGAATTGTACCGCCGCGATCAAGGCTGCTTATACCCGTGGAGAAAGCGACGAATTTATTCGACCTACGGTTCTTCCTCTCCTTCAACCGCTGATTTCCGGTGACGAAGTCGTGCTGTTTAATTTTCGCAACGATCGGATCCGTCAATTTACCTTTGCGCTGGCTTGCGCGGATTTTGCTGCTTTTGACCGTGGTTCAGACTACCGTCCAGTTCGTGTCACCTGTATGACCGAATACGATTCAACCTTTGATCTCCCGGTTGCTTTTGCCGCCGATATGGTAAAAAGTTTCTTAAGTGCGGAAGTGAGTCGTGCGGGATTATGTCAATTCCACTGCGCCGAGACGGAAAAGTACGCGCACGTCACCTTTTTTTTCAATGGTGGTCGTGAAAATCCATTTCCTGGAGAAGATCGCGTTATGCTTCCTTCTCCCAGGGTCGCCAGTTACGATCAAAAGCCGGAAATGAGTGCTTCCCAGGTAGCAGATACGGTCATTGAAGCCATTAAGAGTGGGAATTATCCCTTTATTGTCACTAATTTCGCTAATGGCGACATGGTAGGACACACTGCGGTGCGAGAAGCCGTGATTAAGGCGGTGGAAACTCTGGATCGAGAAGCGGGAAGAGTATTGGACGCCGCAATAAATCATGGTTATTCCGTTATTCTCACCGCCGATCATGGCAATTGCGAGGAAATGGTGGATCCGGTTAGTGGGCAACCCCATACTCAGCACACTCTTTATCCAGTACCTTGCTTAGTGATTGACGAGATCCCTTGGCGACTGGCGACCGGCGCCGGTCTTGCGGCGGTCGCGCCTACCATCCTTAAACTTTTGGGGCTACCTCCAGCGGACAGCATGGAAAAAAGATCCCTGCTGCTGGATCCGTAAATCATTTCACCCAAAGACCAGAGTTATTAATTAATAAAGTCTGGTTTGTCAGCTTAAATCGGAACTTTGGATTACGTTGCTAATTTTGACTAGCTTTTGGTTCTAATACTAAAGGCAGCATTTCTTCTCCTCGATCCTTCAGGATCGAGGACTTTCCACGCCGAGGATCTTATGAATAATCAACCTATAAAAATTACAGTTAACAAAAAATTTTTTATATCAAAATTAATAACCAGAATAATGTATTACAGTCGATGGGTGCTGGCTGTTTTTTATAGCGGTCTTATCGTTTCCTTGTTGTTGTTTGGATTTTATTATTTACAGAAACTTTACAAGATATTCTCTTACATTGGCTCTATGGAAAACGATGATATGATTCTTTCCATGTTGTCAATGATTGATATGACGCTAATCGCGAGTTTAATGGTGATGGTTTTGATTAGCGGATACGATAGTTTTGTTACAAAATTTAGTTTACTTGAGGAAAGTGATTCCATGGATGATCTCACTCATGTCAGTTCTGGTGCGATAAAACTAAAAATTTCTACAGCTATTATAGTAATATCAGCAATTTACATACTCGAAATTCTGCTTGATTTTCAAAAATTCAAAACAGAACAAATTTTTTGGACATTAATAATGCACGGAACGCTGGTGGGAACCGGTCTGATTCTTGCTATAATTGAGAAAGCATCAATTCATCGATGATGCTCTGTCAATCACCCAGCCTCGAGAGGGAGAGGCTTGTGAAAAAAGTCTGAGATTGATCAGCCTAAGTCCGAGCAATCGCGCTGATTGCAACGAAGTAAAAAACTCACCTTGAGGCACTTCTGCAGCTTGAATTTTTTTATGAACGTAGCTTGTAAATTTACTCGATGATCTAAAATGGCAAGACAATTTTGCATACATCGCAGATTTTGCCATTCCAGACTAATTCTAATTGAAGCAATTTAGTTAAGAGTTACGCAGTTGAATTTGCAACTCTATAAAAAATGAATTACTATTTTTCAGTTGCGTAACTCCTATTTAGTATTTTATTAATCATTACTATAATTCGTCGCTTCCTATCAATCAAAATGGATAAGAATTCTCATTCAATCTTATTGATTGAGGCACTACCAAAATAAAAAAGGGGCTAATCGTAGCCCCCCTACTATATATCTTTCAATATTTGTTTCAATCCGCATCCGACCTCATCTGCCGAATGACAAAGCTATCGACAGATAGAGGTCAGTAGATTGCCTCCCCGTAAACGAGGAGGTTACCAAAAAGGACAACGATGCTTACACATCGTTGTCTAAATTTAACTAATCCCCCTGAAGGGGGGGGGGGAGGTCTCAAACCAGCAAAAAAATTTGATTGAGAACTTAATACCAACACAGGTAGTTAGCGTCCCTACTACTTAATTGCCAGGTAACGTGATGATATCCTGCAATTTAATTTGGCTACTGTCATTGGTCTGTTGAATCAATGTTGCTGTTTGATGACGTACTTCGACAATGACTTTGGCGAGAGTTGCTTGCGCATTGATCAGATCTGCTTCACCGTTAATCCAATCTCGTTCCGTATCGAACTGACGAAAGGCAGTAGCAAATGTCTGGCTCTTGTCGGCCACTGCCGCATTCACCGAGCGCTGATAGGCGTGTGCGGATTGGGCTGCTGATTCTGCGGTACTGATGGTGGAGCTGACTTTTTCAGCCAGGGCCTTCAGGTCAATATTGGTCTTACGGATGGTATTGTTAAGAGCGATCTGATTTTTCATCTTGTTCAAAGTGGCTTGGGTAATACGCCCCTTGGCGGCGGTCTTCCCCAGAACCTGGGTATATTGCAACCCGACGGTATAACCAAGTTTACCACTAGTATTTTCAATCGTATCAATATAGTTATTCACGAGCCTATCTTTACCAAAATCAACCATTTGCTGATGGACAGCAAGGACAAGATTGAGTTCAGGTTTATCATAATCCTTCATCCATTTGAGCAATTCGTCAGCGGCCTGGTCTTCCAGTTTGAGCGACTGAATATCAAGCCGATTTGTCAGCGCCATTTTATTCCACTCATTTGGATCAATCAGTTTATGATTGATTTCTACTTGTGGTAAAGGATCATTAGCATCACCCATGGTAGTAGCTTTATCCATTGACAGACCCAGAGCATTGGCAAGCGCCGAGCGGCTCTGGCTCAATTCGGTTTCTGCATTATTCATGTCCTTGCGCTTCTCCTGCACATAACCTTCAATGCGATTCAGTTCCGAAGATTGGGTTTTGATCGCTTCTGCATTTTTCATCTTGTTGATAATTTCGATAATGTGTGTATACCAGCGCTCGGCCCGCACCAGTGAATCTTTGCGCAGCTGGTACTTAGCTGCAGCAGCCCGATTATCCCAATAGGCATAGACCGCGCTGGCCAGAATGCTGGAAATAGCATGATTCATGTTGGCAATTGCCGCGTCGTACTTCAATTTCTTTGACTCGTAATCGCCAATACCCTCTGCCAGATCACCTCGCCCCCAAAGAGGAACACGAGTGACAAATTTCATAACGCCATAAGTAAAGGGGAAGTAATCATTGATTGATCGCTTCATTCCTCCATTATTGAGTGCGTCAATTGCGTCACTACCTGCCAATTTCTCGCGTTCTGAATTTCGTTGAGTGAGGTTGATGGCCAACTCAGTATACAAACCATTCAAAAACATCTTTTTCAAGGATAGTTTTAGATCATCTGTACGTACATTATCAGGCAGGAAAGAAGTTTGTGAATTGGTATTGGGTCCTAGTGAAGCCAAGCTCATCTTCTCTAATTCATCAGGGTACTCAAACCCACCAAGGCTGGTTTTCATATACTCAGCTTCGAGTTTTGGATCAAAAAATTTATAAGCAATATCCATATCTGCTCCCTTGAGTTTGACATTAATACCTTCAGTCATGATCGTTGGAGAGTTTTTGATGGCCAATCCGGTGGCTTCCTGCAAACTTAGTGCGGGTACCATGTTACTGAACAGCATCGGAGTGGCGAATGCCATGAGCAACGTTAAGGGTTTAATCCGAGGCTTGCTAGGTGCATTCATTGTTTTACCTGTCGTAAATTCAGTGATTGGATTCATCATTGTCCCCGAGATACCCCTGGCTTTAGCCATGGGGAGGAAAGGGGACG
>CAUYTW010000093.1 GCA_963575715.1 Gammaproteobacteria bacterium
TCGGGCCTTATCCGCTCGAATTTGAATCGGATGACGCAGCTTAACTCTATGTTAGGCACCGGAATCGTTTTTGGTGTAGTCAACTTCATCGAAATCAAATGGTAACTGACGTTACTATTATGCAAAACAGAGATAAGGCAGGTTTCTAATGAAATGGATAGGCTCTCGTTGGTGGAAATTCGATTTTCATAATCATACGCCGGCTTCTGATGACTATGGAAAAGACCCTGATCAGAAAAAATTTCAATTGATAACGTACAAAGATTGGTTACTTAATTATATGCGGCAAGGTATCGACTGCGTTGCCGTAACAGATCATAACTCAGGCGCTTGGATTGACCCGCTTAAACAGGCACTGAGCGAATTATCTACGGAGGGATACCCTGATTACCGACCTTTGTACCTCTTCCCTGGATGTGAGATTACGGTTCAAGGGAATATTCATATTCTAGCTATTCTCCCCTGTGATAAATCCACCTCCGACATTGACTCCTTGCTCGGAGCTGTAAAGTATCGTGCTATCAAAGGAAAAAGCGATGGCTGCTCTGAATGCTCTGTTGTTGAAGTAATTGAGGAAATCGTAAAGTTTGGCGGCCTTGCCGTTCCAGCACATGTGGATCAAATCAACGGTCTTTTTACTTCCTGTTCTGGCAATACGCTAGAACAGGTTTTGGGCAACAGAAATGTATTCGCCATGGAGGTGACTGATCTTACTAAAACCAAGCCACAACTCTATGTCAGTAAAAGTCTAAACTGGGCAGAGGTGCTTGGAACAGATTCACATCACCCAAATGGTAAATCTGGACAACACTATCCGGGTAGTCACTTTACCTGGGTGAAAATGTCCGAACCATCTTTCGATGGTTTGCGACTGGCATTGATTGATGGCTCACTATCACTGAAACGCTCAGATAAATATTCCGGGGATCCGAATGCCCATGGACAATTAGCTGTAGAAAACATTTCCGTGGATAATGCGAAATATCTTGGCAGAGGACAGACATTCTTCTGTCAGTTTAATCCATGGCTAAACACTATCATCGGTGGGCGCGGTACAGGTAAGTCCACGTCGCTGGAATTTCTTCGACTTGCTCTGAAAAGAAAAACTGAGATTCCAAAAAATCTTGAGAAGGAGTTCGCGAAATATAACCAAACATCTAACGGCCGTCAGGACGAGGGCTTATTGACAGGAACAACAGTTATCACCGTAGGTTTTCGCAAGGATGGATGCCGCTTCAGAATTAAATGGATGAATTCTGGTGGCAATTATGTGATTGAAGAGGAAACAACCCTCAATATATGGAATACAACCGAAGGCGATATAGCCCAAAGATTTCCAGTTCGCATTTATAGTCAAAAACAGATTTTTGAGCTGGCAAAGCATCCACAAGCTCTACTGCAAGTCGTTGATGATGCTCCAGAGGTTAATCGCCGAGATTGGAAGTTAGAGTGGGATGAATTCGTTTCAAAGTATCTCTCTATTCGTGCTCAGGAGCGTGAGGTCCAGAGTGGCCTACAGGAAGAGTCAGTTATCAAAGGCCAGCTTGAAGACGTTAGGCGCAAACTTGAGGTATTTGAAAATGCTGGACATACTGGTGTCCTCAAAGCATATCAATTCAGGAAGAACCAAAGTAAAGCTATCGCTTCCTGGGAAGCATCATGGGAAGACACTGCCGAGCAAGTTAGAACCCTGTCCAAGAGTTTGTTACCGCCAGAAATTGATGCGCAATATTTTTCTAGCGATGTAGCAGAAGATAAGGAATTTTTTGATGGTGTTTCTTATGTTCGAAATCTTTTTCAGACTATCCGAGATGAAATCAACTCAATCGCTAAAAGGATCGATGAGGCTCATAATACATGGAAACAAAAAAGAAACGATCTTGAGATTTCTCGAAAGATAGAGACAGCTACTCAGGAATACACAGCATTACTCGGACAACTATCAGCGGCTAGAGCTGGTGACCCGTCTGCTTACGGGGGGTTGGTTAAGCAGCGGCAGGATCTCGAAGAGAAACTTAAGGGTTTTAACAAAAAGCGTGAGGCTCTCGCACAACATCGAAAGAAATCAGAAGAATGTTTAACAAAAATTCACAAGCATCGGGCGGAAATAACCAGATTAAGAGACGAGTTTCTTAAGAAAACACTGATCGGAAACCCATATGTTCAAATTAATGTCGTACCTTTTGGGAATAGATTTACAGTTGAGGAAGAGTTTCGGAGCTTGATCGATAGAGGAAATGGCGGTTTTGATCGAGATATTGGAATTATTGACGGGGATGAAGGACTGCTGTCCATTCTTTCACGGAATTCTTCTCAAACTATGGAACAACGAGTAGCCTCACTGAAATCAACCTTGCTTGCAATACACGCCAGTGATAGCACAGCAATCATAGCCGCAAAGGATCGGCGTTTTGTCTCGCATATCCAAGGATTAACACCAGAACAAATTGATCGCATTCTCTGTTGGTTTCCAGATGATTCTTTAGATGTCCGCTATAGTCTTAAGGATGGCGAGAGTTTTAAACCTGTAGAGCAAGGATCTCCTGGTCAAAAAACTGCCGCGCTCTTGGCATTTATCCTATCCTACGGTAACGAACCTCTTATCCTTGATCAGCCTGAAGATGACCTCGACAATCATTTAATTTATGATCTAATTGTAACGCAACTGCGAGAGATTAAGCAACGAAGGCAGGTTTTAATCGTTACCCATAACGCCAACATTGTGGTAAATGGTGATGCAGAAAATATCATTGCTTTGGATATAAGAGCGGGACAGACCCGTATTATTAGCCAAGGGGGTCTTCAGGAGTCTTCCATCAGAGGTGAGATCTGCCGAATTATGGAAGGAGGTAAAGAAGCATTCGAGAAAAGATATAGGAGAATCGGCGCAGTCAATGCATAATAAAGCTCTTCACATATGACGATAATTCCATTGGGCTTCATTGACGCCAGGGAGAATTGTCGTTAACAGCTTACTAGCGGTGACGAGCATTCAACACGGGAGGCACCCCGTAAACTAGTCGTCCATGCTCCATGACGTAAGTCACAGGAATTTTTGGGTTGTTGATATCCTTCCCGCCGTCAGCGTGCCACTTCTTCTCCCATTTGGTGAAGAAAAACTCAAGGTCGGCGGGTTCGAGCAGGTACACCGCCTGGAGAGCAATGTGTCTATAGATAGCAAAAACCCAAGGCACCTGCTGGTACTTGGCAATAATGGTTGGGTTCATGTGGTGATGGGTGGAGAACCCTTTGGTCAGCTCGATATTAACTGACTTCAGTTCATACTCTCGCCCTGCGGAGTCTACTGCGTCATTACCTTCACGACCCGGGAGAATTTTCAGGCCCATAAGTAGGAGCACCTGAAGCAGTTTCCCTCCGTTGTCTTGAAAGATGTCATCAATCCCATGCTTAGTGGCGAGGACTTGGTATTCCTCAATAGCTGGCCAAATCTTAAGCAGTCGTTGGTAATCGACGTGTGGCGTCAGAGTCACTTCTTCGATTCCTCTAGTAGTGACGCTGGAGAAACTCCGAGGGCCTCTGCCAACCGTTCAATGTTGTCGATGGAGATGTTCCGCTCTCCGCGTTCCACCGACCCTACATAGGTGCGATGAAGACCAGCTGCATCGGCCAACGCCTCCTGCGACAACCCGAACTGCTCCCGCGCTTTCTTCAGGTTCAGTGCGAATCGTTTTCTTGTTGTTGAGGGGTTTATCTTCTTCGTCATGCGCGGGATAATGGGTACATGATGACGATGAATCTACAGACTATGAGTAGCACCTTATGCTGATGAAGACTCCGCCTGCGTATTACACGGCTAGAGGTGCTGCATTTATTGGCAATTCGCACGAACTCTTGGCTGAGCTAACGGACGGGAGCGTGAATCTCGTCATCACCAGTCCGCCTTTCGCACTTCAGCGCCAGAAGGAGTACGGAAATCTAGAACAGCACGAGTACATCGACTGGTTTTTGGATTTTGCGCGGATTGTTCACCGGAAGCTGCGGGATGACGGAAGCTTCGTTGTTGACTTCGGAGGGGCCTACATGAAAGGCGTCCCGGCGCGAAGCTTGTATAACTTCCGCGTCATGATCCGCATGGTTGATGAACTAGGCTTCTTCCTCGCTGAGGACTTCTATTGGTTCAATCCATCGAAGCTGCCGAGCCCAATTGAGTGGGTGAATAAGCGCAAGCTACGTGTCAAGGATTCCATTAACACCATCTGGTGGTTCAGTAAAACCGAATGGCCGAAGGCCGACATCACGAAGGTTCTTGCCCCGTACAGTGACCGGATGAAGAAGCTAATTGAGGATCCGGACAAGTTCTACACACCTAAGATCCGCCCATCTGGGCATGACATTGGCAGGGGGTTTGCTAAGGACAACGGCGGAGCAATTCCGTCTAACTTGCTACAGATTCCCAACTCCGAGTCCAACGGCCAGTACCTATCCGGCTGCAAGGTCGCTGATGTGAAGGGCCATCCAGCGCGCTTTCCGGCGAAGCTACCGGAATTCTTCATTCGGATGCTGACAGACCCCGATGACCTCGTAGTGGACATCTTCGGAGGATCGAACACTACCGGGCAGGTAGCGGAAGCAGAGGGGCGCCGTTGGATGACCTTCGAGGCGCTACCGGAATATATCGCTGCATCTGCTTTCCGTTTCTTGGATAAAGAAGCGTCTCCCGAACTCATACGCAACTTGTATGAAAAGATCGCATCAGGTGAATCAGTTAGTATCGAGAAATATTCACGACAACATAGGTTTAATTTTGAAGGTGCCGATTCTATAGTGGATTCGGGGAAACGGACAGTGATTTAAACTATATTTTGGAGAGAAAGAAAAGACCAACAGTCATTACCCGGCGGCATTCAGTTCAACATTTGCGCGGTAAATCAAGAATTGTGTTCCGGGTTGGTAAAGATTTTGAAAAAGGTCTTGGCAATTACGTAACTTATTGCTTTTAAAGTAAAAACTGCCTAACAAGCCGTTCAACCGGACGCGCGCTCTAGGGCTGTGGTTAAAATGGTTTTAGTTTTCGGAGCGCGCGCCGGTTAGCTTGTCGTTATCGCGCCGAGATGAAGCTCGGCGTATCTTGCAGGGTGAAAGTCCCTGTCGGGTA
>CAUYTW010000094.1 GCA_963575715.1 Gammaproteobacteria bacterium
CTAGAGTCATTAAAAGCAACTCCTGAAAAAGTTCAAGCGTTCTTCAGAGAAGAATTCGTTTGCTATGCTATTTAGTGAGCGTCCCCTAACCAACGCGCAGATTAGTACATTTTGGTCTGTTCATATTGTATTTTATCTAGAGCAAAATCAAAGTATTACAGTTCAACTGCGTAACTCCTAAGCTGTTTAAAAAGTGTGTACACAATCACTCGGGTCTTGACATTTAAACGTGTCTCAGCTATCGGCTTCATGCGAGCATGGTGAATGCGCTATGCTTATCCACCCTACATAGATCCGATCATTTCCCACCGCGCAAGGTATAACTGCGAACTGCGAGGTTATCTCATGGATAGCAATCAATTTATGATCCTGGAAAAAGATAGCTTTGATAGCTTCATTGCCAGGTTGTCGAAGATTCACCCCGTCATGGCACCCGTCGCCAAGGGCAATAATAACTTCGCTTTCGAAAGTGTTTTTTCGGGAGAAAATATCGCCCTCAAGTACATTCCGACGATCCTCCCGCCCAAAAAATACTTTATGCCCCAACGAGAAACGCTTCTAGAGTACGAAGTAAGCAAGGGCCTCGACGTTAATGCCGTCGTCGATTGTGAGGAAGTGACACTTTTCGGCGTTCATACTTGTGATCTGGCGGGGATTCAATGTCTCAATATGGTTTTTTCCGAGCGTCCTCGCGACTTCAATTATCTGGTGCGCAAGAGTCGGATTCGCATTATTGGGCTAGAGTGCAACGAGTACTGCGATGAATATGCAAGCTGTGCGCTGGTGAATGCGCACATGCCGAACGGCGGCTACGATCTGTTCTTTACCGATCTCGGCGATTATTTCATCATCCACGTCAACACACAAAGTGGCGACGAGATTGTGGACACCGCCAAGGTCTTCAAGCCGGCCACCGCCGCCCATCAACGCGAACTCGCCGAGCTGCGCGCAAAAAAGCGAAATATCTTCAAGGAAGAGGTGCCCATTGAGTCACAAAATATCCCGGAACTATTCGATCGCGAGTTCGAAAGTCCTGTCTGGAGAGATCTGGAGGCACGCTGCCTCGCCTGCGGAAATTGCACCAACGTCTGCCCGACCTGCTCCTGCTTCGATATCCATGACGAATCTACGCTTGATCTCAAGGCCGGTCGTCGCCTGCGCGTTTGGGATTCGTGTCAGCTCGAACCGTTTGCCAAAGTAGCCGGCGGAGAAAATTTCCGTAAGGGCCGATCCACCCGGCAACGTCACCGCTATTACCGCAAGTTCCGCTACCCAGTCAGCAAGTATTCACGGTTTTTTTGCACCGGGTGCGGACGCTGTAGCCGCACCTGCATGGCCCGCATCAGCCTCACCGAGACCCTCAACGCCCTGATCCGCGAGAGCGAGGCCAAGCGATGGAAAGACTGGCTGTGATCCTCGCATTTGCACGCGCTCAAATTCATTATTAAAATGAGGTAAGCATGGAAAGACTCATCATCCCCGACTCGAATTACCGGCTGCGCAAGGCCAAGATCATCCGCGCCAAGCAGATGACCGAACACGAAAAGTTTTTCGAGATCAGTCTGCAAGGTGGTATCAGCCTGGACCACGAACCAGGGCAGTTCATCATGGTTTCTGTTTTTGGCGTGGGGGAGATTCCGGTCTCCATCTGTTCGTCGCCGACCGAGCGTGGTCCCTTTCAAGTGTGCGTGCGTGCCGTCGGCAAAGTTACGCGCACCATGCACAAGCTCGAAACCGGCGACGAAATCGGGGTTCGTGGTCCCTATGGCAGGGGCTTCCCCATCCGCATCCTCGAAGGCAATGACCTCCTGATTATCGCGGGCGGACTCGGCATCGCCCCCCTTCGCTCGCTCATCAATTACATCCTGCACAATCGTCGGGATTTCGGGAAAGTCCACATCCTGCTCGGCGTCCGCACACCCAAGGACATGCTGTTTCCCGACGAACTCGGAACCTGGCGGAAACGCATGGACGTCCATTACGAGGTCACTGTCGATCGTGCCGAGCCTGACTGGTCGGGAAACGTAGGCGTAATCACCACACTGATTCCCGGCGTGGACCTCCAGCCCGAACGGACCTTCGCCGTAGTAGTAGGCCCGCCCGTCATGTACAAGTTCGTGATCAAGGAGCTTTTACATAAACACATCCCGGAACGGCAAATCCTGTTGTCGTTCGAGCGGCACATGAAATGTGGCATGGGCAAGTGTGGACGTTGCCAAATTCAGAACGTCTATTGTTGTCAGGATGGTCCAGTGTTCAACTACAACGATATCAAAGTCATGAGCGAGGCATTGTAGCCATGAAAAAGCCGAAGGTTGCTTTTTTCGACTTCAGTTGTTGCGAGGGGTGCCAGCTCCAGGTCGCCAATATGGGCGAAGCCCTACTCGACGTTCTTGATGAAGTAGATGTCGTCGAATTCCGTGAGGTCATGTCCGAGAAGTGGGATAAAGAGATTGATATCGCCATCGTCGAAGGGAGTATCACCGACAGTCATGCCGCCGATCGCATCCAGGCGATTCGGAACCGTGCGAAAACTTTGATTGCCTATGGTTCGTGCGCGACTATCGGCGGGGTGAATGGAATGAAAAATTCATTCCAACTCGACGATGTCCGAAAGTACGTCTACGGGGATTCGTACCAATTTTTTGCCACCGAAAAAACTAAACCCATTCACCAAGTCGTCGCAGTCAACTATTTCATTAACGGTTGTCCCATTTACATCCCTGAATTGGTCTCCGTCCTCAAGTCGGCGCTGTTGGGTATTCCCTATTATGTTCCTGACTTTGCCGTGTGTGTCGAATGCAAGCTGAATGAAAACGTCTGTCTCTATCACAAGGGGATTACTTGCCTTGGACCTGTGACTCGGGCCGGATGCAATTCCTGGTGCATCAACAATGGCAATCTTTGCTATGGATGCCGTGGTCTGCTCTCCAATCCCAATGAACCGCGTGCGCGGGAGATCCTGGAAAGTTATCAGATCCCACGCGATCTCGTGCTGAACCGGATATCCATGTACAACAAGTGTGGGGAATCCAAAAAATGAACAATAAGAGCGTCAATATCAAAGTGGATTACGTCACTCGGCTAGAGGGCCACGGCAATATTGTTGTCAACGTGAAAAAGGGGAAGCTTGAGACCTGTCGGCTTGACATTATTGAATCTCCCCGATTTTTCGAGGCCATGCTGCGCGGCCGCTCGGTCTTTGAGGCCCAGCACATCACCAGCCGCATTTGCGGAATCTGCTCCTGTGGCCATACCCTCGCGTCCATCGCCGCCGCAGAGGATGCCATGGGCATTACCCCCTCTATGCAGACGGTCAAGCTCCGTAAACTGCTGATGCACTTCGAGATGCTCGATAGCCATCTCCTGCACATCTATCTCCTCGTCGCTCCTGACTTGCTCGGTGTCAAGAGCTTCGTACCTCTCATCGAGACGCACAATAAGGTCGTGCGGCGTGCCCTGCGGATGAAAAAAAATTGTAATGATGCCTGTGACATCCTCGTCGGGCGCCATGTACATCCCATTTCGGCCATTGTCGGCGGATTCACCAAGCTACCGCGCCCCAAGGATCTCGACGCCATGCTCGGGCTGCTCACGGATCTACGCCCAGATATGGAGTCAACTGTTGATCTCGCGGCAACCCTCAAGTTCCCCGAGTTCGAACGAGACACCGAGTATGTCGGCCTTGTCAGTGATGACAGCGAATATCCATTCATCTTCGGCGATATCGGTTCGACCGACGGTAAACGCTTTCCCAAAAAAGAATACCGCAGCGTCACCAATGAATTCATTGTTCCTCATTCCTCGGCGAAACATACACGCTTGAGCCGTGATTCCTATGCCGTCGGTGCCCTTGCCCGCTTCAATCTTAACTTTGACAAACTTCACCCCCATGCTAAACAGGTTGCCGCCGCCATCGGACTCAAGCCGAAATGCATCAACCCTTATCTCAACACCGCTGCCCAATTAATCGAGTCGATTCATTGTCTCGAAGAGGCCATTGCTATCGTGGAGAACCTGAAAAGCTGCGGCGTCGAGTACGATGAGGAAATCGTCGTCGGACTTAACGAGCAGTCCAAAATTCCCGTTCGTGCCGGTAACGGCGTGGGGGCGGTGGAAGTCCCTCGCGGAGTCCTGTTCCACAATTACGAAGTGGACGAGCAGGGAATCATTCAGCACGCCAATTGCATCATCCCGACCAGTCAGAATCTAAACAATATCGAGAAGGACATGGAGGAATTGGTTACGCAGATTTTATTCAAGAGCGAGGAAGAAATCACGTTCGCGCTTGAAATGCTGGTACGTTCTTATGATCCTTGCATCTCATGCTCGACCCACTTGCTGGATGTCAAATTTATCCGCTAAGAACTCATCGCCTGAAAACAGCCACAGGGTCGGGATATGCTGGACGAACGAATTCGTGGCCTATTTGATGGTTCATGCGTGCCGACCGCCGTCATCACCGTCGGAAACTTTTTCCGATCCGATGACGGCGTAGGGCCTTTCATCGCCAGGAATGGCAATCCGCCTCAACCAGGATTTTTCATCATCGATGCCCGCGAACATCCCGAAGCCATCATCGACCATGTAATCGCAATCCAGCCTCGACGCATCATCTTCATTGATGCAGCTGATTTTAGCGGTACCCCCGGTGATTGCCGCTGGATTGCCGTTGATGCGGTGCCACAACACACCCTCACTACTCATATTTTTCCCCTCCCGGCCATCGCCGCCATCCTGAACCATGACACGAACGCCGAGGTCATTTTCCTCGGAATTCAAGTCATGGACGTGCGTTACGGGGAATCCCTTTCGGTGCCGGTAGAACAGACAGGTATGGAGTTTATTGCGTTGCTCACGCAGGACCGTATCGCACTAAAATCGATTAGACATCGATCTCCAACTCGGCCGTTCGCGCAATCACCTAGTGAATCAGTCGATCCGGTACTACCTCTAAGGTAGGGAGTTTGAACCAATTTTTGTAACTGCTCAGAAAGCAGCAGGGTTGGCTGCGGGCTGGAGATATTATCTCAATCGAGGCGTGGTTGAGGGACGTTACCGTTCTTCAGGACTTATCCAAACCTATACATACGGTTTATATGCCTGATTTCT
>CAUYTW010000095.1 GCA_963575715.1 Gammaproteobacteria bacterium
TTGCGCCAGCAGGACAATCTGGAGAGTGGTTGGATATATTCTCAAACGATAGGAACGTTCCATGGCGTTATTTTAATATAATGTTTATCAATGACTACGACGTACTATGTAAGTTGCCAACCAACGAAGCACGTCGGCGGAGTCATCAAAAATCGCCAAACTGTCCAACGCCTCTTCCTGAAGTTCGGCAGCGCGTTCCTTAGCAGCGGACAGTCCCATCAGCGATGGGTAAGTGGACTTATCATGAGCGGCATCAGCTCCCTGTCGTTTGCCAAGAATTCGGGTATCTCCTTCAACATCCAGCACATCGTCCTGAATTTGGAAAGCCAGTCCAATACATTTGGCATAATGATCAAGATATTCATGGCGCTTCGTGCCGACCATCTCCGGGCAAGCATAGATCCCGAATAAAACACTGGCGCGAATAAGTGCTCCGGTTTTATGAATATGGATGAGTTCCAGTTCGGGCAGCGTAATTTCCCGTCCCTCAGCGGCAAGATCCATGGCCTGACCGCCAGCCATGCCCCGAGAACCCGCAGACAGTGCTAGAGTTTCCACCATACGTAAACGATCTTCCCCTAGAGTCCGGGGAGCATGAGCCAAGATATGAAAGGCTAGGCTCTGCAAGGCATCCCCGGCTAATAGTGCGGTAACTTCGCCAAACATCTTGTGACAAGTAGGTTTTCCCCGACGCAAATCATCGTTATCCATTAATGGAAGGTCATCATGAACTAACGAATAAGCATGAATTAATTCTATGGCACAGGCAGGGGCATCCAGGGCTTCAGACGAAATGCCCAAGGAGCGACCCGTGGCGTAGACTAAAAGGGGACGTATCCGTTTACCACCCTCTAAAACTGCATAGTGCATTGCTTGATGGAGATTAGTGGGCGCGGCATGAATGGTGGGGAGCCAGTGGCATAGCGCCTCTTCAACTCGTTTTTGACAATGCACCACGAAGCTTTCCACGGTTGACAGATTTGATACCATCGATTTTAACCTACTGAATTTATACTTAATGCGACCATGATCCACATTATCTTCTAAATACTGGATCTTGCCAGATTGCCAGAAATTAATAAAATACCCAAGTTGTTACCTTATTATCCACACTGCTAAAGCAGGGATTCTCGGAGACTATGATGAAATTATTATCAACGCGTATTTCTAGAAATCAAGCTATTACGCTTATTATATTCATTTTTTCATCAGCATTACCCATGGCTATATATGCTGCCTGTCCATCTTCTAATAAAATTTTTTCATTTGTAGCCGAAATACAATCAGGATGTGGTAGTTTTGGAACTACCACGGCTAGTTCATTTCTTAATAAATTAAAAACAAATGGGCTGCGCTCCTTGACAGGAATGAATTACACTGGTTCCGAAGTCTTGAATATTGATGGTAATTTTAATCGTCTTCCCATCTCTTTATCTTTTCCTAATCTTGGTTCAAGTGGCGAGGGCGCATTACTTGTTTTAAAAATTCCTGATTTAGGTATTACTAAAGCATTTCAGGGTGATACTCGTGATAAGAGTCGAAAGATGATGGAGAATTATATTAAAAAGGGAAATATCATAGGAGAAATCATGAAAAAACAAGCAGCGAATTCTCCTTATAGTCCAATTGCAGGACCGGGTGGTTTAATTCCGACATTGACGGCATCTAGTTTCAACGAAAATTTTACTAACAGTGCCACTAATATTGCTGGTCCACGCACTGATAGTAATGAAAAATTAAATAATTTAATTGGAGTAGCTCTTAATTTCAATTCGATGAAAGTTCTTGACACGACCACTAAAGTTACTTCTTTGCCTTTATCTTATACTATTCGTAACGATATTGATCCACGCCGTCTATTAACTATTAGCCTACCGCTCACCATGATTGACACTGACGGCGCAAAATCCTACTCAGGTGCCTTGGGCGTCTCTTATCGAGTACCGATGTCCGATAATTGGACTTTGACTCCCAATGCCATGATGGGCACGGTCGGTTCCAAAGATTTAGCGAGCATGTCCTCAGCGATTGCTACATCAATTACTAGCACCTATATCTTGGAGCTGGATAATTTTGACTTGACCATGGGCAACCAGATTGGTTATAGCAGAACAGTTAAGGTAAAATCAGGTGATTATTCAGCAAATCCTAATATTGATAATATTACTTTTCGTAATGGCTTGATGCTGTCGCAACCAGTAATCTTTAATGATCAAAAAATGTCCGTTGAATATTCCATTATTGATACTCGTTACACTGGTACCGCGTTTTACGTTGATAATACTCAGGAAATTGGAATTACTCTAGGCACGAATAAACGCGCATATAGTGCTCGTAGTTTTTTACGCGGCGGAGTAACTTTCATTCGTGGTAAGGATACTAATGGTGTTACCGCTAATTTTGGGTACTGGTTTTAGTTCTGTTTGGCGAGGTGCTGTCAACCTTGCGATCATTTTGATATGGGGGCATGCATAATGCACGCCCCTTTTTTATTTCTGAGGTGCGCATGACCACCAGCATACGGAGTTATTTCTTTTTTTATTCAAATATGTTTTCGATTATTGTTATTCTGATTGTATCCATCTTATCCACATCCTGCGCAAATATGGATATAAAGTTAGTCGATGACGCGGCAGGAACCCAAGTAAAATTAGCCGCTTCTGGCCGTTTCGATCAATTGGAACAACTTCTTGAGCAAGAAGAAGCCAGGCATCCATTAAATACTCGTGATCTACATGCCCTATGTTTCGCCTATTCCAAAACAAAACATTATGACAAATTGATGCCATGCCTGAATAAATTAGAAGCAACCGCCGCCAAGGGAGATCGACGCACGCGATTATTTGGCCTGGATGACGTGACGCCCATGATTTATATTACACGCGCTGATGCTTTGATTGAGCTTGCCCAATATGCCCCAGCAGCATTGGAAGCTAAGAAAGCGCTGGATTGGTTAAAAAAAGAAAAGAGTAATGATAGTGATATAGAAATTAATGCGTTGACGGCATTATCACTTGCTGCGACGCATTCCGGCGACAAAAAATTAGGATCGGAGTATGCCGCTGAGATTGAGCGTATCAATAATACTGATTATGCCAACGCCAAGGCCATGGCATTGGGTCGAGTTTATATAGCACTTGGAAATTATCAACGCGCACTGGATGGTATCAACAGCGACCCTACTTTTAAACTACGAGCATATCTTGATAATCTGGTTAGCGGTGCGCTATTTAGCGGTGTTAGTAATTGGGCTTGGGCTGAACTTCCGCGTGGCTTCATGATTAATAAGGCACTACTGGAAACTGGTCAAATAGCGGAAGCAAAAAGTGGTTATGACCAATTATTATCAATATCCCAAGTTCGCGCCAATGGTGAGATTTACCGTTTGATACTGGAGGATCGTGGACGTATTGCTGAACTGGAAGGAGAACTGGATTCCGCCATTAATTATTATCGTAAGGCTATTGATATCATTGAACAGCAGCGTGCTACCATTAATACTGAAGCTAATAAAATTGGTTTTGTCGGCGACAAGCAGGCCGTATATGGCCGTTTAATTTCATTATTCCACCGGACTCAACGTACAAGGGAAGCCTACGAATATATGGAACGATCAAAGTCCCGCGCATTAGTAGATTTACTCGCGGAAAAAGAAAATTTTTCAGTATCACCTACTACCACAGCGGAAGCTACACGATTACTAAAAATCTATCGTGAATCTGATCGCGAATCTCGATTTCAGTTACCGATGGATATGAGCCAAACATTTGAACAACGCACGGTTAATGAAAACAATCTCAATGCGTTAAAGGAAACTGTTCCAGAATTGGCGTCATTAGTCTCGGTGTCACCGATTTCACTCCAGGAAATTCAACAGAAGATTCAACCTAATGAAGTAATTATGGAGTATTATTTGCGTGGAATCGATCTTTATACTAGCGTGATCACTACTGAACAAATAAATACTTTTCGCTTAGATGCCACTGACCTGGAAAATAACATTCGTATATTTCGCGAGCAAATTGAAAATCGGAATGAAGGCATAAAGAATCAAGCACAAAAACTATATAATCAATTATTCGCTCCTTTAATTACATATATTAAAAGTCGTGAATTATTGATCATTCCACATGGTGTTTTGCATTATTTACCATTCACAGCTTTACACGACGGCAAGGATTACATTATTCAGAATTACGCCATTCATTATTTACCAAGTTCGGGAGTTATAAAATATATCCGTCCGACTCGTAGCAAAAATTTGGAATTTATCTTGGTATTTGGTAATCCCGATTTAGGAAATGCCAGGTTTGACTTACCTAACGCTGAGGAAGAAGCTCGCGTAGTAGCAAAATTAATACCAAATAGCGAACTTTTGGTACGTAAAAAAGCAACTAAATCGGCTTTCAAAAAATTTTCCCCCAGCTTTCCTTATATACATATTGCTTCTCATGGAGAATTTGTAGCTGATGATCCACTTAGTTCTAGGTTATTGTTAGCCAGTGATGATGAAAGTAATAGTTCACTCACTGATGGATCGTTGACCGTTGGAGAACTTTATAGCCTGCGACTGGATTCGGATCTAATTACTCTTTCTGCCTGTGAAACCGGTCTTGGAAAAATTTTAAATGGAGATGATATGCTTGGCCTGACTCGTGGTTTCCTTTATGCGGGTAGTCGTAATATCATTTCCAGTTTGTGGCAAGTGGATGATGCAGCCACATCTGAAATAATGCAGATCTTTTATATGAATCTAAAAAAATCTCAAACAAAATTAGAAGCATTACGCCATGCCCAATTAGAGACTAAAAAAAAATATCCCCATCCATTTTATTGGTCCGCCTTTATACTTACTGGACAAGGTATTTAGTCTTGTATTATTAGATTAGCTGAAATTTTTTCGGCGAATAAATCTAAGAATAAATTTGTGTAATTCCTAATGACGTAGGGCCACTATCAATAAGATTAAATATTCACCAGATGCCCGCGAGAGAGCCACCCCCGGCTTTACCGGGCAGGGAGGAAAGCGGGCGGTTTTCAGAATTAGGAGCCGGTCTTTCCCGGC